>JAZGDP010000236.1:0-4613 GCA_036477885.1 Dehalococcoidia bacterium | reverse complement strand
GGTAGACTACCGGTTTGGTGCTTAAATCTATGTCCTCCCCTATGGTGAACATGGAGGAGACTATCTCCACCTCTTTGCCTCTCTCAGTGAGGAACTCGGCGGTGGCAGGCCCTTTATGATGATTGTCCTCGTCTATTATTAGGACCTTATCCCCCACCGTCACCCTCTCCATCAGCACATCCTCAGGATAAGTTAATTGAATGTTTTCGATGTCGGACACGGAGGGAGGAAGAGGCGTGGAGCCAGCAGCCACCACCACCGCATCGGGCTTCTCCTGCTTCACCGCCTGGGGGGTGGCCTCCACCCCCAGCCTTATATCCACTCCCAGCTTTTTAACCTGATTTATCAGCCAGTCGGAGATGCTGATGTACTCCTCCCTGCCGGGGGCATTGGCCATGGTGCGTATCTGGCCCCCTAGCTCCCGGCCCTTCTCGAAAAGCACCACCTCATGGCCCCTTATGGCGGCCACCCTGGCAGCCTCCAGCCCGGCGGGGCCTCCCCCCACCACCACCACCCGCTTCTTCTGGGCTGCCGGCTCAATAACCGCCAGCTCCTCCTCCCTGCCTATCACCGGGTTATGAATGCAGGTGATGGGCTTGCCTCCAAAGAGCCTGCCGACACACCCCTGATTGTTCCCCACACAAGGGCGAATATCATCCAGCCTGCCCTCCATGGCCTTCTTAGGCATCTCGGGGTCGGCAATAAGGGCTCGAGTCATGGCCACCAAGTCCGCCTGCCCCTCTGCCAATATCCTCTCCGCCTGTAGGGGGTCGAGGATCCTTCCTACAGCTATCACAGGGATATCCACCACCTCTTTTATGGCCACCGACTGATAGACGAAAGAGCCGGGTGCGAAGAAAGAGGGAGGAACGGCAGCCGACTGCCCCCCCAGGTATTCGGTCGTACCTCCCACCACGTTGATATAATCTATCTTACCGGTGGTGGCCAGCCTTTTGGCTATCTCCACGTAAACATCTAAGCCGAGGGCTTTCTCAATGAACTCCTCCCCCATCAGGTTGACCCACTTCCATATAGTAGGCCACTTAAGGCTATTTTTACTTATGACCCCCTCAATGAGCTCGTCCCCCGTTAGCCTGATCCCCACCACGAAATCCTGCCCTACCTTAGCCCGAACGCTGTCCAGCACCTGGAAGGCAAAGCGCATGCGATTCTCCAGACTCCCCCCATATTCATCATCTCGTCTGTTAGAGAAGGGGGAGAAAAACTGCTCCGGCAGATGGCCTCCGCCCATCAGGATCTCCACCCCATCGAATCCCCCCTCCTTCACCCTTCGAGCGGCCTGTCCGTAGGCCTCCACAATCATCAGGATATCCTCTATCTCCATCTGGTGAGGGGTCTCCCGATGGCTGCGTTCAGGTATGGGAGAGGGGGCGAGGAGGGCCTGCCAATAGAGATCGGTGGTTCCTCGGCGGCCCCGGTGGCTGATCTGGGAGATGATCTTGGCGCCGTATTGGTGCACCGCCTCCGCCGCTTTCTGGAAGTAGGGGATGATACTGTCATCGTGGATCTCCACCCCTCCCCAGTCCTTACCAGGGGAGCTGGGATGTACACTGGCGGAGCCGTAGCAGATGACCAGGCCACAGCCCCCCTTGGCCTTCTCGGCTTGATAGGCATTGAGCGCCGGCCCCGGCCTGCCATCCTGGGCGAAAACAGTGGCGTGAGCAGTGCTCACTATCCGATTTCTAACAGTCATGTTCCCTATCGTTATAGAGCTGAAAAGGTGGGGATATCTTTGACTAACCAAGGTTCACCTCCCATGAGCTAGCTAAAAACCCATTGAAGCTTTAGTAATTCTCCTCATTTAGGTTTAAGGCTGAGAGCGCTTTCGATGGAAGAAAGCCACATAGCCCTCGACAGCCATCGTCATCATGCCATCGCTGTATTCCGGCGGCGCTTCTCCCCTGCCGTAACAGTACTCCCTGAGCCGCCTACAGATCTGCTTAACACCCTCCTCCGCCTCAAAAGCCTCATAGATAATCTGCCCAAACTTTTGCACGCTCTCCCGCGCCCCCTCCAGGGCTCCCCTAGGCTCTTTATCAGAGGCTCCATAATGGGAATAAAACAGGGTATGGGGCTTCAATGAGTCCACCTTCTCCAGGGAGTTTAGGGCGGCTTCCATATCATAAAAGGGAGGGGCTGCATGTGGCGACATCACCTCCGTTCCCGGCAGGGGCATACCCACGGCTTCACCCCCATAGAGGATACCAGTACTGGGATCGTAAAAGGAGGCGTGGTGGGGGGCATGGCCTGGTGTGTAAAGGATCCGATGGGTTCGCCCCGCCAGATTTATCGCCTCCCCGTCTTTCACAACGCTCAGCCTCTCCTGAGGCACCGGGAGAATGGGGCCAAATATCTCCTCCCATTCCTCACCAAAGACCTGAGCGGTGCTGGCGATGAGCCGGGAAGGGTCCAGAAGGTGACGAGCACCCTTTTCGTGGACTATGAGCCGAGCACGAGGCAATTCCTGGGCCAGCCATCCCATTCCACCAGCGTGGTCCACATGGACATGAGTGGCAATAATGATCTCTATCTCCTTAGGGTCATGGCCCAGTTTCTCTATCTCCTCTAACATCACCCTGGCCGCCGACGTAGGGCCGGGCTCTATTAGAGTAGCTGAGGGGCCTGGCAAAAACCAACCCGTGAAATAGCTGGCAGGCCCATAAAAGGCCGAGGCATCCTCTGAGGCCACTTTTATCTGGTATATGTTCTCGGCCGCTTTAGTAACTTGAGCCACTATCCCATCTCTTACTCCTGGCGCCCCTATAATAGAGGGCGTTAGCTAATATACCCCTGGCGGGAATCGAACCCGCGCACCTGGCTCCGGAGGCCAGCGCTCTATCCGCTGAGCTACAGGGGCACATAATAAAAATACTAGGTTTTTCCCTTAATAACAATAGGCGTTAGGATTTGGCTTCAAAACCTCCCTTTCAGTGTTACTTATATGCATCTTGCAGAGGAGGTTAACCGCTGGAATCCTGCTGAAGCTATCCCGGATTCCCCTCGTCTCCTGCTCCCAAATCATGGAAAAGGGCCTTCACCGCCTCCTCAATGTTCTTTTCTCCCCTTATGCCCAGGGGCGCTAAAAAGGAGCCGAGAAACTCGCTAGTCATGCCCTCTAACGCTGAGAAGATAAAAGGCCTTAGGTCCAAAGTCTCACATGCTATGGCCAACCTTTCCTGGCCCCTCTCTACGGCATCGATATGAAGGCTTATGATGTGGTTTTCTTTCTTAAACTCCCATACCCCTGTCCCAGGGGCAGCTAGCCCCATCATCTCCCTAAATCCCGCTCCTTGCAAAGTAGCGGCAACCCTCTCTCTGAACACCAGGGAGAGGGAGGGGCTTACTTGGACGTCGTAATTCTTAAGCACCGCTCTCCTTTCTCGTCAACCTAAGAACGCGTTCCCAAACCACCCCTCTCAAAGGCAGGAACCAGGATAATAGGCGCTAGCAGGGTGGTAACAATAGTCATCAGGATAACCACGCCGAAGATGTCTCGTCCAATTACTCCCGCCGCCAGGCCGACTTGAGCAATGATAAGAGCCACCTCTCCCCGGGGGAGCATGCCGAAGCCAATACGCACCGCCCCTATCTTATTGAACCCTACAGCCATGGCTGGTAGGCCCGATCCCAGTACCTTCCCAAAGATAGCCAAAATGCTGAGGACTATTCCAAACACAATAGCATCGCTGAAGGCAGTAAGGTCTACCATCATGCCCAACACCACGAAGAATATAGGCACCAGAGCGTTATATACCGCTGAGATAGGGGCCTCCAGAGTCTTGGCCAACTCTGTATTGGATAAGGATAGCCCCATGGCATAGGCCCCGATGATCATAGCCAGACCAAAGCTCTCGGCCAAGCCAGCGGCCAGGAAGGCCAGAGCTAAGGCTATGGCGACGCTAGCCCCCGACACCTTCAAGGAGAGTACCAAACGAGAGATATGTTTAGCCAGAAATATGCCACCGCCCAGCAGAACGGCCAGAAAAGCCAGGGCTTTCCAACCCACGTCCAGTACATCTATTATGGATACTTCCCCAGTCTCCGCCACCCCCACTACCACGGTGAGCACCAAAATAGCCAGCACATCGTCCAACACGGCAGCGGCCAGAATGGTTACCCCCTCTGGGACATCCAGCTTCTTCCTCTCGCTGAGAACCCTAGCCGTTATGCCCACCGAGGTCGCCGTCATTGCCGCCCCCACGAAGAGGGCCTTGGGATCGCTGAAACCGTCGGCGAAATCAAAAAGAATGGTGGCGTAGACCCCCAGGAAGAAGGGCACCACCACCCCACCCACAGCCACCAAGGAGGCAGGCGAAATGTATTTTATAAAGAGCTTGAGGTTGGTCTCCAAACCCACCACAAAAAGGAGCACTATGGCCGCTACCTGAGCAAAGGCAAACAGCTCCGAAGACACAGGTATGGCTACTGCCTCGCTGGGTTTTTCAAAAAGCTGGCCTAGATTATATACGGGTATCAGGTCCCCTAAGGCAAATGGACCTATGATTACCCCTCCCACCAACTCCCCGATAACCGCAGGAAGCCTTAGATAACGGACGAAGATCTCGCCCCCTATCTTGGCTACAACAAGAATT
>JAZGDP010000235.1:0-4099 GCA_036477885.1 Dehalococcoidia bacterium | reverse complement strand
GTACGAATCGCTGAAGCAGAGTGAAGGCTCAGGAGGACCGACTCACCGATGCTTATCTCAACGAGGCGATGGAGCTTGACCGCTACAAGGCCGAGATGGAGAAGCTGAAGGGGAGGCGTCTGCAATTAGATTGGGCCGTCGAGGCGCTGAACCAGCGGGAGTGCCAGGAACGGGACAGTCGCCGTGCGCTAGAACACCTGGAGCGGTTCTGTCGCCAGGTGTCCCAGGGCCTGGAGACCCTGACCTTTGAGGAGCGACAGCAACTTCTCCGACTAGTAGTGGAACGTATTACCGTTGATAACGGGCGAGTCCGCATCGAGACTATTATCCCCACCGGCGGTGATGGTGTTCAATTGCGTACACACCGTCCTGAGCTAGTCGAAGCATGAGCGCGTTATCCCACTCACCCTTCCTCAATCTCTACACGTCACCCTGAGCGTAGCGAAGGGTCTCCAGCGTGAGATTCTTCGCCCGCCTGCGGTGGGCTCAGAATGACACCCACAGGTATTGCTTGCTTCGAGGTTCGACTAGCTCAGGGTGGCAGGTAGGGATGTCCTTTCCATTCACGGTGGCATAGTACTACTCTATGATACACTCAGTCGAACAGTGGGAGGGCAAAGCAACGTTGGGGAGGGGTGTCCCCCAGCTCAATTTTCTGCTCCCTCTCCTGTAGGAGAGGGGCCCAGGGGGTGAGGTATAAGCCTGTTCAAACACCCTCAAAGTATCGAGTGAAAAAGCCCTTTTGTTGCACAATACAGTAAAGATGTAGATACTCATCCCACTACGCATTTGCACATCCGTCCCAACTTCGCTATAATTATTCCCGATTTGAGGCGCATTCGTCTAGCGGCCTAGGACACCACCCTCTCAAGGTGGAGACCACCGGTTCGAATCCGGTATGCGCTACCAAGTTTTTAAGGCTCCTGTTTTGTCGCAGGGGTTATAATAGCGAAAGGTCGTAGAGCTATTTCGGGTTAAAAAAGCCGGAAGGACGGCTTAGCAATAGCCAATGGAGGGTAGTATGGCGACAAAGTTATACGTAGGTGGTCTCAGCTTTTCCACCACCGAGGATGAGTTGAGAACCCTGTTCGAGGAGATAGGTCAGGTGGAATCGGTGGCGGTGATAACGGACCGGTATTCAGGCCGGTCCAGAGGGTTTGGCTTCGTAGAGATGGTATCCCAGGAAGAGGCACAGAAGGCCATCGAGCAGCTTAACGGACGCGAGGTTGGCGACAGGAATATAGTGGTGAACGAAGCGCGTCCCCGAAGGTAGACCGACTTCTCTATTTAGAGGCGTAGCTCCAAGATAGCCCCAGGCAAGAGATCTGCTCACCCAGCTCTAAACCTGTTCAGGCCCAACTCATGCGTAGGGCCCCAGGAAGGTCCCACCTATTACGTGGATATGACCGTGATCCTGGCTTTGCATGGCGTCGGGGCCATAGTTGGAAAGCAATCGGAATCCCCGAGGGCATAGCTTCCTTCCCATCTCAAAGGCCACCGCCCCCACTTTGGACATGTCCTGCCACAGCTCATCCTGACCCAGGTGTTTTTTGGGCATGGCCAAGAGCATTACTGGAGCCCAGTTCAATTTATTATCTAGGACAATGACCTCATCGTCCTCATATCGGATATTGCCCGGCGCCTTACGAGCTATTATTTGGCAAAAAACGCAGTTCACCTTTTAGACCCACGACTATGCCCCCTATCCCTAGAGGAATCTCTTTTACCCTGTCGTGAGGAGGAGACACCACTTCGATAGTCGGAGGCCACTATGTTAAACACGGTGCCTACCCTTGGGTCGGCTAAGCGAGAGCTTATCCGACCCTCCATCTCATCGAGGGTTAAGCTTGAGGTAATGACCGTTGATAGACGGCAGTTATAGCGGTAGTTTATTATTTGATACAGCTTCGCCTGAGCCCAGGGCGTGCTCATCTGCTCCCCGAAATCATCCAGGATGAGCAACGGCACCGTCTTTACCTTCTCAAAGAGCTCGTCATAGGTGACTCTGCTTTCGGGGCTGAAAGTGGACCGCAAGTAATCTAGGAGGTCCGGTACAAGGACAAACAAGACCTCCTCCCCTTGATTCTTACAATAGTGAGCTATGGACGCCGCAAGATGGGTCTTTCCACATCCGTAGTCCCCAAGAAACACCAGCCACCCATCAGGGCTCTCGGCGTATTCTACGGCTAAACGATAGGCCTCCTTCAGATTCTGTCGTTCCTCCCCTGCTATATTTAGTCCCTTGGGGTCAAATTTCTCGAAGGTCATGGAGGCGATCAAGGGCAGGTCTAGGCTATTCAGACTCTTCAGAAAAGCGGGTAGGCTATCCTCCAAAGGATATACCCTTGAAATAGCGGGGTCTCTAAGACGAGTGGAGAGGTTCTCGTCCAGCTCCTTCAACGGCACATCTAAGACGATCACCGTAGGCAGTTGAGCATTAAATCTGTGGTTGAGGATCTGGTAGAGCTTCTCCATGGCCCAAGGGCTGCTGCTCTGGCTGCCTAGGTCGTCCAGGATTAGGAGGGGGGTTTTTTTAACCTGCTCGAATAGCTCATCGTAGGAAGTATCGCTGGAGGGAGCAAAGGTGGATCGAAGGTGGTCCAGAAGGTCGGCCACCATTATAAAGAAGGCTGGGCCTCCCTGCCCAAGGCAATGGTTGGCTATGGCCGCCGCCAGATGGGTCTTACCCGATCCGCTGGGCCCGGTGAAGACCAGCCAACCCTGGGGGTCTTCAGCGTAGGATGTTGCCGCTGCATGAGCCTCCATGAAGAGGCACTGACGTTGAGGATCGGTGCTGCGCCCTTCGGGTATCAGATTATCAAAGGTCAGCCGGGTGAGGGGCCCAAGGTTGCTGTAGCGATACAACCTTGCCAGCCTATCCTGTTCCAGCTCACGCTGGGCACAATAGCAGGGAACCGCCTTGCCATAATCGGGGTGGTCCGAGGGCACTTGGGCGAGAACCCAGCCTGTGTCATG
Organism: Dehalococcoidia bacterium; assembly: GCA_036477885.1. Classification (GTDB taxonomy): domain Bacteria; phylum Chloroflexota; class Dehalococcoidia; order JAZGDP01; family JAZGDP01; genus JAZGDP01. The sequence goes on along the minus strand of JAZGDP010000235.1, from coordinate 1,123 downwards.
GCACAGCGGACACTCCTCCGATGTCGTCTCCTCGGCCTCCTCAGCGCCTAACGATGTGTCCGTATCGTCCTTTGGTGTACCTGTTGGGATCCCTTTTCTTTTGATAATCTCTCCCAGACTCTCCATAGCCCCTTCCCTCCGTAGCCCATCGTTCCAGAATCCTTGATATATATCGCCAGCTTCTCTTGTTTAAGCTTACTGCCTCCCGAAAGGCCTCCTCAATCCACTTAGGCGGATATTCGCTCTCCGCCTCCTTCAGCTCCTCACTGATTAGAGGAGTGATAACGCCTATGTTAGCTTCATACAGGGAGAAGATGTTGCTCCACTCCGGTTCCCCAGTGAAGGGTTCTCCCTGGGGCAGCGACCCTAGGGAGACCTCATCCCTTTTGATCTTTTCCATCGCTTCCTTATCGCTTGCCGTGTTTAAGAAATAAAGATCCTCCTGTTCGCCGTCCCTGTCCAGAGCCAAGTGCAGTAAAGTGCCTCGCTGTACTGCCAGCTTTAAGCCCCGCTCCAGTGTGTCTTTGAATTTGTTCCCTTCCTCCGCTAGGCCCGACATGAGAGTCCTATCGGCCAGAAGCTCTCGCTGGGTTAGAAATTTAGGGTAAGTCTTTTTCTGATACAAAGCCCATAAAACATGAAGGGTTACTTTGAGCTCTGCCACATCTGTTATATGGGGCAAGAGGTCACTGAAGAATAGATTGGCAATGGGAGTGTTTTTAGTTCCGGGTGGAAATCCTTCAAAAAGTTTCATAGCAGACTTGGCTCGGTGGTGGGTTGGGCCAGGTTAGTAAACTTAACCGTCCTACTCTCAAAATATAGCTGCCGCTCGCCGGTGGGTCCATGACGATGCTTAGACACAATTAAATCAGCAATGCCCTTGGGATATGGCTTCTCCGGGAAGCGCCTCTCCCACTCATCCCTGCTAAAATAGATATCATCTCTATAGATAAATATGACCACATCGGCGTCCTGCTCTATGCTACCGCTCTCTCGGAGGTCGGAGAGGAGGGGTCTACGCGAGGGACGGTCCTCCACGGCCCGTCGAAGCTGGGCCAATGCCAGGACAGGTAAAGTCAGCTCTCGGGCCAGGCCCTTGTGGGATCGCGGTATTTCGCTCATC
>JAZGDP010000234.1:0-4457 GCA_036477885.1 Dehalococcoidia bacterium | reverse complement strand
ATCTGAGACAGCCTTTCCATGATTAGATCCCTTCCCAGGTGGCGGCAGTCGAGGAGGACACAGCCGTCCACTGACCGCCCCTCATCTATCTCCGTCTGCTCCGCCCGGGATATCACGTCTCGGGAAGCCAGCTCCATCTTGTTGGGAGCGTAAAAGGGATTTCTGGCGTTGCCCAAAAAGCGCTCACCCTCGGAGTTGATAAGATAGGCCCCCTCGCCCCTTGCCGCTTCGGTTAAAAGCACTCCGTTGCCTTTAAGGGTAGTGGGGTGGTACTGCACCATCTCCATATCCATGAGAGGAGCACCCACCCGATAGGCTAAGGCGATACCATCGCCGGTGCATATGAGGGCGTTGGTGCTGGGCTCATAGACCCTGCCAAGGCCCCCTGTGGCCATGATCACCGCCTTAGCCCTGATGGTGTATAGCTTTCCCGTAATAATCTCCAGAGCTATTAGGCCGGCACACTCTCCATCCTCCACGATTAAAGAGGTAACAAAGAACTCCTCATAGACCCTTATGCCGGCTTTGACTATCTGTTCATACATCACGTGCAAGATAGCCTGACCAGTTATATCGGCCACAAAGAAGGTGCGAGCATAGGAAGCGCCACCGAAGGCCCTGGTGCCCAAACGCCCATTCTCGTCCCTATTAAAAATTACGCCCATATGCTCCAGATCGATGATATCCTGTGAGGCCTCCTTGGCCATAATCTCTATGGCGTCCTGATCTCCCAGATAGTCGCTGCCCTTAACGGTATCGAAGGCATGGGACTCCCAGGAGTCCTCACCGGTGCCCATAGCTGCGTTAATGCCGCCCTGGGCGGCGTTAGAGTGGCTCCTGACAGGGTGGACTTTAGTTACAATAGCTACCTCCGCCCCCTCTCTCTGAGCCTCTATGGCTGCCCTAAGCCCGGCCAGGCCCGCTCCTACTACCACTACATCGTGCTCAGGCATACGCACCGCCCCCTATAGGTCTCTGACCATATACTTGGTAAGTGAATATTATCACTTAAGGTTGTAGCGAGCAAGGTCACCTTAAAAGTGAGGGCACCCTAAGACTATGATAACCTAAACCTCAACGGAGGGAAGCCTTTTCCTGGTGAAAAACCAAGAAGGTCAAAAGGCCTGCAATGCTTTTAGCGTCCTTTATATCCCCGGATTGAATCAGATCAGGGATCTCACCGAGGGTGACGGGCACCAACTCTATGTCCTCATCAACATCGCCCTTCAAAGGGCTGGGCTGAAGGTCAGTGGCTAAAAATAGATGGATATACTCGGTGCAGAAGCCAGGGCTTATGTGAAAACCCCCTATCCTTTGGATGTTTTGTGCCTTATAGCCCGTTTCCTCCTGTAGCTCCCTCTGAGTACACTCCAAGGGATCCTCCCCAGGCTCCACCCCACCGGCAGGTATCTCTAGCATGGTCTGTTCCACCGCATGTCGATACTGTCGTACCAATAAAACGTTGCCCTGAGTATCTAGAGGCACAATGGCCACCACCTCTTCATGCTCCACCACCTCTCGCTGGGCTCTACGGCCATCGGCCAGCTCCACGGTATCCAGGCGCAGATTCACCACTCGCCCCCTGTATATAGACTGACTCTCTAAGGTACTCTCTTTAGCCACTAGCTACCCCCGATCTAGCCCACCAAGGAAAATTTCCTTCTGGCCTATTTATGCCACTGTAGACGCTGCATGAGACTGGAGTAGAACCGAGGAGGGGAACGGAACCTGAGGAAGCGAGCCTTGTAAGGGCTAATCCTGACCTTAACTAGGTCGCCTGTGTCTAGGGTAAGGTCTACCTGCCCATCGACGCTGAGCATGGCCGTTTGATCCGTATGAACTCGCAGGCTCACGATAGAAGAGGCAGGCAAGACCAGGGCGCTGCTTAAACTTAAATGAGGCGATACCGGTTTAAGCACCAGCTCAGTACTTTGAGGATGCAGAATAGGCCCTCCCGTCGACAGAGAGTAGCCGGTGCTACCAGTGGCGGTGGCCACGATCACTCCATCGGCCTTATAGGTGTTCAACGACTCGCCATCTATCTCCGTCTCCACATAGATGGGGCGGGACATCCCTCCCCGCCCCACTACCACATCGTTCAAGGCGTGAAACGTATGAGATAGCGAGCCCTCACCCTTTGCACCTCCTTCAGCAGGTATAACATCGGCCTGGAGCATAGTCCGTTCGTCTATCCATCTTTGCCCTTTTATAAGGCGGGGTAACCTATCTAAAACCTCATCGCCCTCAAGCTCGGCCAGGAAGCCCAATCCGCCCATTTTGATCCCTAAAATAGGGATGGAGGAGGCCAGCCTGGCCGTCCTCAAAATAGTGCCGTCACCCCCCACGCTGATAAGAAAATTCGTTCCTTCGATTAGGGTGTCCAACTCCTCCTCTTGCCAGGCAGAGCAAATCCAAACGGAACTACCACCCCGGTTCAACACCTTGCTGAGGTCTTCCGCCAGGGCCTTAGCCTGGGATAACATAGGCTGATACAGGATGCCCACCCTGTCGAACCTCACAGCATGAGCGTCTCCCCTGAGTTCGACGATGTCCCGGGACGAATGCCTATCCTCACCTTTCACTTTCCGAGGGCCCATTTAAACTCCCCTTCTGTGAGAAAAGCTCCCTATATCTCATATATCTACTGACGGCTCTAGCAGCGGATTCAAAGCTGGGATAAACGGGTACCCCAGCTTGAAATAGCCTCTCCCTTGCCCTAGAAACCACGTTGGCCGTATCGGGGCGCTCCCCAGGGTATAATACAATGACCACAGGTTTAGTCAAGCTCGTGGATAGGCCAGTAAATTTGGACACCACCTCCTCCAGCCCCGGCTCGAGGTCAGAGCCGTTGGGCCCAAAGATGTCCAGGAAGAGATGAACGAAGATAATGTCTATTTGAGGGTCCTTTTCAATAAGCTCCAGGCCCCAGCCCATGAACTCCTTCACCGAGGCCAGGCTTCTCTGCGGTGGCTCCACTGGGTTATTTAGACAGATTCCTACCCGAGGAATCACCCTCTCCAGTTCAGCTAGTGTATGTTGACTAAAGGACGGGATAGCTAGTCCCTCCCTTTCGCAGATTTCGGCGGCCAGCACTCCTGTTCCTCCACCCCGCCCCACCACAGCCACCCGTCTTCCTCGGGGAGTGGGAAGATGAAGAAAGGCAGCCAATAGATCTACCATCTCCTCCAGGCTATCCGCCTCTATAGCGCCTGTCTGCTTGAAAAAAGCGTCCCACACCTGATAGGAACCGCCGTCGGCCGCAGTATGAAACCGTGCCGCCCTGGAGCCTCCTTGGGTGAGGCCGGCCTTGAGTAAGATCAGGGGCTTCTTTTGGGCACAGCTCCTTGCGGCATCGAATAAGGGACGACCATCTCGCACCCCCTCTATATAGCAACAGATTATCTCAGTTTCCGGGTCTTGCTCCAAATAGCTCAAGAAATCGGCCGCATCCAGGTCAGCGGCGTTTCCATAGCTTATAACCTTGCTAAAGTGAATTCCTCGCAGGCTGGCCATATTCACCAATCTGATGCAGTTAGCGCCGCTTTGAGATACGAAGGCTACAGGGCCTGACTTTCTGGGAAGCTTGATTTGAAACGTGAGACCCTCCGAGGGGTAATAGATCCCGAAGCAGTTGGGGCCCAGAAGACGGACTCCGCCATCCTTAGCCTTTTTGCTCAATGCCTCCTGCAGCTTTTTACCCTCCTCCTTTCCCGTCTCCTCGAAGCCCGAGGCGAATACATGAACTATCTTAACCCCTTTGTCTATGCAATCCTCCAGGACCTGGAGAGTGAGCTTGGCGGGGACATTGAGTATGGCGTAATCCACCGACCCCGGAATATCTTCCAGATTAGGATAAGCTTTTAGGCCCAGTATTTCATCGGCTCTAGGATTGACGGGGTATATCTTGCCCGAGTAGCCCGACTCTAGGAAACGAGCCACCCAACTCTCCCCACCCCTCCGCTCGCTGGTGGAGGCCCCAATAATAGCTATTGAGCTGGGATGAAAAAAATTCTCAAAAAGGTGTGAGGTTTGAATAGCCAATCCTCTCTATGCCCAGGTACCTAAATGATGATAGGCATCTGAATACGATTTTCGGAGCAATTATGATATACTTTTACCAATTATGGCAAGCTCCCTCAACAAAGGAGATGCGAGTTGCGCATAGTTTTAATAGGTCAGGCTTCCTTTGGAGCAAAGATCCTTGAGGAGCTGATTAATCGAGGCGAGGAGGTGGTGAGAGTATATTGTCCCCCGGATAAGGGCAATAGGGTTGACCCATTAAAGGAGCTGTCCCAAAACAAGGGTATCTCCCTCTTTCAACCTCCTAAGATGCGGGACCCAGAGGTATACTCCGCCTTCGCCGATTTGAATCCCGACTTAGGGGTGATGGCCTTCGTCACCGACATTATACCTGAGAACATATTGAATTGTCCCAAGCTAGGTACCATCCAATACCA
>JAZGDP010000233.1:0-12972 GCA_036477885.1 Dehalococcoidia bacterium | reverse complement strand
GCTCCGAGAGGTCCGCTCCTGAACAGAACCCCCTCCCCGCCCCCGTCAGGACCCACACCCGTATCGCCCTGTCTCGACTAATGTCCTCCAGGACAGTTAGGAGATCCTTTGTCATCTCAAGGCTTATGGCATTTAACTTATCGGGTTTATTTAGGGTTATGGTGGCAACGCCCTCCCCCTTCTCCAAGATCAAGCCTTCATATTCCATGTCTCTCCCCTTTAGGCTAGTTTCTCCGCTGGTGCATCATACTTCTGCGGAGAAAGCTTGTCAACGAATACCATAGGGTTTGGAGATAGAATATGTGAAAAAAATAACTTGACACTCGGGGCCACCCATAAGTATAATGTTTGCGATATTTATCGGTGTAGGTACGCTATGCGTTTTAACGTAGCTCAACAATTAAAAGAGCCCATAGGCTCCCGCAGAAGATATACCATAGAAGAAACGGTGGATGTGGTGGAGGGAGGGAACCCTTCCTTAGTCAAGGGCGAGTTGACCTTCCTGCGCATAGACCGGGGCATCCTGGTCAGCGGTACCTGGGATACATCGGCCAGATATATATGTGGACGATGCCTAAATCACTTTGAACAACCCGTAACCTTAAAGATAGAGGAGGAGTATCTACCCATTTCCAACATCCTTACCGGCCTCCCTAACGAGATTTCCGATGAGGAGACCTTCACCGTAGACGAAAATCACGAGATAGACCTAGAGGAGGCCTTGCGTCAATACATCCTCTTGGCCATGCCGATGAAACCGTTGTGCAATGTGAACTGCCTCGGACTATGCCCCAGCTGCGGAAAGAACCTTAATGAGAGCCATTGTCAGTGCTCTCCATCAATCGTCAATACTCGCTGGACCGACCTGCAGAGGCTCTTAGGTCGATAGCCATACCTTTAAGAATATTCTATTTAAGAGAGGTACATGAGCGGTGGCTCCATTACCCAAGAGAAAATATGCCAAGGCCCGCCAGGGGAAAAGGCGGAGCCACCTAGGGCTCCGCCCTCCATCCCTCATACCCTGCCCTCAATGCCACAACCCCAAATTATCCCATAGGGTATGTCCCACCTGTGGCACCTATGCTGGCCGTGAAGTCCTCAAGGCCGAAAGCCTCAAGGAATGAAGGTGAACATCTCCGCGGGAAATCGACGATGAATAAACTGGCTTACATATTCCCTGGTCAAGGTTCCCAGGTGGTGGGGATGGGCCAGGAGCTCTACTACAGCTCCAAGGCTGCCCGGGAGGTCTTTGAGCTGGCCGACCAGGCCCTTGACTTTCCCCTCACCGATCTATGTTTCTCAGGGCCCGAGGAGGAATTAGTCAAGACCGTTAACGCTCAACCGGCCATCATGACCATGAGCCTGGCCTGCCTCAAAGCCATGGAGGAAGCCCATAAGGGGAATACCCTTAAACCTTCCTTTGTAGCCGGCCATAGCCTGGGTGAATACACCGCTCTGGTGGCAGCCGATGTTCTGGACTTTCCCGATGCCCTTCATCTGGTGAGCGAGCGAGGACGATTGATGCACGAGATATCTTACATCACCCCAGGGAGCATGGCAGCCATACTAGGCCTGGACGAGTCCACCACCGAGGAGGTATGCCAAGAAACGGGTGCCGAAATAGCCAATGTTAACTCGCCCAACCAGATAGTCATCAGTGGCTCCAGGGAAGCCCTGGCCAGCGCCTTAGACCTAGCCAGAGTCAGGGGAGCCCAGCGTGTAGTGCCCCTGGCGGTAAGCGCAGCCTTCCATTCCACTCTAATGAAGCCCACGGTGGAAAAGATAGGAGAGGCTATAGATAAACTCAGTTTCCGAAACGCCTCGGTTCCCATCATCGCCAACTGCACCGGTGAGCCCATGACCCTAGCGGAAGAGATTAAAAAGGAACTGCTATGGCAGTTATGTCACTGTGTGCACTGGCAACGCTCCGTAGAATACATGGTTGGTGCCGGCGTATCCACCTTCCTGGAGCTAGGTCCGCGAAGGGTTCTCAGCTCACTGGTGCAGCGCATAAACAAGGGCGTACAAATACTTGATTTAAAAGATATCCTTTCCATAAGAGGCTGATTTTGGACCCCCATCGCTATTAAGAGGAAACCCCCTCCCATGACAGACCTCACCCAAAGAATAGCCATTGTAACCGGTGGTGGGCAAGGTATCGGCAGAGCCATTGCTGTCAAGCTAGCCTCTCTAGGGGCCGCCGTGGTGATAGCAGATATAGGTGAGCCATCTCGATATCACCAGGTAGTGAAGGAGATAGAGCAAAAAGGAGGGCAAGCCACCGCCATAACGGCCAATGTAGCCTCCGCAGAGGATGTGAACCGCCTGGTGGAGCAGACCGTTTCCACCTATGGCAAAATAGATATCTTAGTAAATAACGCCGGCATTACCGCCGATGGGCTCCTTATGCGTATGCCAGAGGCCGATTGGGATCGAGTACTGGAGGTCAACCTGAAGGGGGCTTTTCTGTGCACCAAGGCGGTGCTAAGATACATGATAAAGGCGCGCTGGGGCAGGATTATTAACATGGCAAGCGTTGTAGGGGTCATGGGCAACGCAGGGCAAGGGAATTATGCCGCATCCAAGGCGGGTATTATAGCTCTTACCAAAAGCACGGGTAAGGAAGTCGGTTCTCGGGGTATAACCGTCAATGCCATCGCCCCCGGCTTCATAGACACACCCATGACCCAAGTTCTGAGCGAGGATATTAAAAAGGGGATAATACCCCAAATCCCTCTGGGGCGCTTCGGTCGTCCCGAAGACGTGGCTCAGGTAGTGGCCTTCTTCGCATCGGAAGAGGCCGCTTATATAACTGGCCAAGTCTTACACGTAGATGGTGGAATGGTTATGGCATAGAGGATGAGAGGGAAGCGCCCAATGGCAGGGACTCGAAGAAAGGCACGAATAATGACAATGCAGAGCTTGTACGAGTTGGACTGCGCCAACCACGACGCTACACGAACTTTAGAGCGACTTCTAAAGGAGAGTTCCTTTCCGGAGGATGCCTCAGATTTTGCCAGGGAAACGCTCAAGGGCGTCTTAGACAAAAAACCGGACCTAGACCAAACTATTCTAACTTACGCTCCCAACTGGCCGGTAGAGCAGCTTTCCCCTATAGATAGGAATATACTGCGTATTGCCTTATTCGAGATTTTGTTTAATAATATAACACCGCCCAAGGCTGCTATTAATGAAGCGGTGGAGCTAGCCAAATCTTTCGGCAGCGAAAGTTCGCCTAAATTCGTCAATGGGGTACTGGGCTCTGTATTAGCCAAGAGCACAAATCAGAGGATTACCTCACATAGACGCTAAGCATTAAGAAAAGGGGGTTTAGAACTAAATGGCCACAGTCTATGAAAGGGTTAGAAAGCTCATCGTGGAGCAACTAGGAGTAGAAGAGGAGAATGTCACGCTGTCCTCTTCCTTCGTGGATGACCTGAATGCTGACTCCCTCGATTTAGTGGAGTTGATCATGGCCCTGGAAGAGGAGTTCAGCGACGGCGATAAGCCAGTGCAGATATCCGATGAGGATGCTGAGAAGATAGCGACTGTCCAGGACGCCGTAGATTTTATAAAAGAGCAAGGGATAGAAGATGTTTAATTGAAAACCATATTACCAACACCCAAGGGCTATGTTTTCTCCGAGGTAATTAGAGGATTATCTTAAAGGCACGACTTCTTCTCTTGTGCCTCTATCCTATTCACCGATTTTGTGAAATCATATCCTATCGTTAGGAATAGGGCTTTACTAACTTATGGGCTTCTGCAAATCAAGGCTGTCCTAAGACAGCTTTTTATTACGCCCCCAATCTAAAGAGAGCTACCCAAAGCTGCCGTCATTGACTTGGTTACGGGGCTATGTTATTATTCAGCCATACATTGACATGAGTTTTCTACACGGAAAGGGCTTTTCCAAGGGAGTAAATGGGCAGTTTGGACGTAAAAGAGCTCCCACCAGCTAACGAAGTTTCCTATTTAAATCTTCTGCTTCCTCCAACGATGAAAATACTCACCCCAATTCCCTCCTTCATACAGACAGGCATACGCCAATTAGGTCAAAAAGGAAACTTAACCCCGTTCCTGGAGACGAGATGTCCACTTTAAAAGAGCTGCATCAGGGGGTCATGTCTTGCCAAAAATGCAATTTGGCTAAGACCAGGACCTGCGCCGTGCCTGGCGAGGGAGCAGAGAAGGCCGAGATTTTGTTTATAGGCGAAGGCCCGGGATATTACGAGGATAAGCAAGGACGCCCCTTTGTAGGGCCGGCAGGGCAGTTTCTGGATGAGCTTTTGACCTCGGTGGGCCTGAAAAGGGAGGACGTTTATATAACCAACATCATTAAATGTAGGCCTCCCAACAATCGAGACCCCCTCCCCACCGAGATCGAGGCCTGTTCCGATTGGCTTAAGGAACAGATAGAGCTGATCCACCCTAAGATGGTGGTAACATTGGGCCGGCATTCCATGGCCCGTTTTTTCCCCAAAGAAAGCATCAGCAAGCTTCATGGCACCGCTCAAAAGAAGGAGGGCATCATCTACTATGCCATGTACCATCCCGCCGCTGCCCTTCATCAACAGAGCCTGCGTAATATCATAGAAGAGGACATGAAGAAGATTCCGGAGTTGGTAAAACAGTTCCACCAAGTAGCTGAGGAGGAAAGGAAGCCCGAACAACTATCCATGTTTTAGAGAAAGGTACCCATGGCTAAACATGCTTTAAAGATTATTCCTCTGGGGGGACTGGGGGAGATAGGGAAAAATATGATGGCATTGGAATACGCCGATGACATCATCGTCATCGACGCAGGGGTCATGTTCCCCGAAGAGGCTATGCTGGGGATAGACCTGATAATCCCCGATATCACTTACCTCCTGGAGAACCGCTCAAAAATTAGAGGCATAGTCATCACTCATGGCCATGAAGACCACATAGGGGCCTTACCCTATGTGTTGAAGCAGCTGGATGTCCCTATTTATGCGACACCACTAGCCCACGGCCTCATCTCCGTGAAGCTAAAGGAACACAAGATGAAGCGGGGCGCCAAGCTGAATGTAGTGGAACCCGGTGGCAGAGTATCTCTAGGGGCATTCAATGTAGAACTATTCCGAGTATGCCACAGCATACCCGATGCCGTGGGATTGGCCATAGGTACTCCCTTGGGCACCATCGTCCACACCGGTGATTTCAAGATGGACCACACTCCTGTGGACGGCAAGCCCTCGGACTTCACCAGGTTAGCTAAACTCGGCTCCGAGGGGGTGCTGCTTCTCCTCTCGGACTCCACCTATGTCGAGCTACAGGGTTACACCCCCTCGGAGCAAGTGGTGGGAGATACCCTGGAGCGAATTATGGCCAAGGCTCCGGCAAGAGTTATCGTATGCACCTTTGCTTCCCTCATATCTCGAGTTCAGCAGGTGATCAACGCCGCAGCAAAACACGACCGGCGAGTCTGTATGGTGGGGCGCAGCATGGTGGATACGGCACAGATAGCCCTCAAGATGGGCTACCTTCAGGCCCCGCCAGGCGTCCTTGTTCGCCTAGATGAGATACGCCACCTCCCTCAGCGACAGGTCGCCATAGTAGCCACGGGTACCCAGGGAGAACCCACCTCCGCCCTGGTGAGGATGGCTAACCACGACCACCCTCAACTGCATATCGTGCCCGGCGACACTGTGGTGATGTCGGCAACGGCCATCCCAGGAAACGAGAAGGTGGTAAACCGAACCATCAATAACCTCTTCCGGCAAGGGGCTAGTGTGCTGTACGACCGCCTGGAACAGGTGCACGTCCACGGCCACGCCAGCCAAGAAGAGCTGAAGATGATGATAAATCTTACCAAGCCCCGCTTCTTTGTACCTATTCATGGGGAATATAGACACCTGGCCCTGCATGCTCAATTGGCTCAGGTCATGGGCATACCAAAGAGCAATACCTTTGTTCTGGAAGATGGGGATGTCCTGGAGCTAACGCCGGAAAAGGGCAAGGTCTCCGGTAAGGTGGCCTCGGGGCCTATATATGTAGACGGCCTTGGGGCCTGGGATATGACAAGCGTAGTGTTAAGAGATAGGAAGATGCTCTCTAAAGATGGAATCGTGGTCGTGATACTGGCCATCGACAAGCGCACTGGCAAGGTTATGACCACCCCGGATGTGATCTCCTTTGGCTTCGTGGACTCAAAGGAGTCCCCTGAGTTGATGGAGGCAACACGCAACCTGCTCACTGACACCCTAGACCACGGCCGCGATCACGGCGCCGATCCGGGTTTTATCAACATCAAGGTCAAGGAGGTCTTGAGCAAATTCCTCTTCCAGCAGACCAAACGTCGCCCCATGATCCTACCCGTAGCCCTAGAGCTATGATGCCGCATCATGTATACATCGGTAAAAGAGACAACTAGAAGACGTAAGAGGAAAAATCCTTACACAAGGGTCTATCTTGGCCTTGGAGGCCTGGTTTTAACATTGGCCATCCTGGCCTCCTTGGGAATAGTTTTCAGAGACACCCTCATCGAAACCTTCGGCATAGGCATAGGTGTAGGGACTGGGTGGATAGGGTTAAGCCTTCTGGTGGCCTGGCGCCATCCCCGAAGCCTGCTGCGCCGATGGCATCGTTGGCTTGCCTTCTACGTCTTGGGAGTCATCGTCTTCGGCGTGCTGGCCTTTTTTAAGACATCCACAGGGATCATGCAAGAGGCAACCCTGGGAGGCACTTTAGGCAGAGCCATCATCGGCGACCAGGATGCCTGGGGCGTCCTGCGTCTCGTGGGGATAACCCTGGTAGGTGTAGCGCTAATAATCCCTTACCTAAGCTGGCGGTTCTCTAAAATATCCACTAGACAATCTTACTTAGCATCCACAAAAGGGGTCCATGTCCTTGGAGCGAAAAGCGCTCAGTTAACAGAGCTTTACCAAAGGAAGCCTCTGCACAGCACTATTATTGGATGGCTTAGACGAAGCATAAAAAAGGCTCCCGCCACCAAAATCGTCGGCGTAGAGTCTGAGGCTGGAGTCGCCTCACCAGGCGCAGATGAGTCCCCAGCGATGATGGAGGAAGCCCACCCCGCTGGATATGCCTCCGAAGAGAGTACTACGAGCACTGAAGATTTAGCAGACGATTTGCAGCAAGAGCCCGAAGCTACCCTTCTAATGGAGGAGACTAATGCTGAGGCATCGGGCATCTCGGCCGATGTAGAAGGAGAGTCTGTACAGACGCAACCCGAAGGGCAGGAACCCAGTTGGGTCCTTCCTCCTATCGACCTGCTGGAAGAGGCCGCCGAGGGGCAACTCGATCCTGCCGATAACGAAAGGCGAGCAGCCCTAATTGAGGAGGCATTGAATAGTTATGGCATAGAAGCTAAGGTGATTGAGATTAACCCAGGGCCTGCAGTTACCCAGTTTGGAGTGGAGCCCGGTTGGTTCCACAGATACAAGGAGATAAAGGAGAGGGATCAAAGGGGAAAAATAAAGCTGGATGCTGAGGGCAACCCTATAGTGCGCCTAGAAGAGGTCTCCAAGACCAGGGTCAAGGTAGACAACATCGCCGCCTTGGATAAGGACCTGGCCCTTGCCCTGGCCGCCCCCAGTATAAGGATAGAGGCCCCGGTGCCTGGGAAGTCCATTGTAGGCATTGAAGTTCCCAACTCTACCGCCAGCCTGGTAGCTTTGCGGGAGGTCATCCAAGGTCCAGCCTTTCAAAAGCTAAGCAGTAAGTCCAAGCTGGCTTTAGCCCTAGGCAAAGGCAACGCTGGGGAGGTGGCGGTGCAGGACCTGGCGGATATGCCTCATCTGCTCATTGCCGGAGCCACGGGCAGCGGAAAGAGTGTCTCCATAGCCTCCCTGATATCTTGTTTGCTCATGCATGCCACACCCGACGAGGTTAGATTCCTCTTGATAGACCCTAAAAGAGTGGAGCTGGTGGCCTTCCAGAGCATACCCCATCTTATAACCCCTGTAATTGTTGATGTGGATAAGGTGGTGGGAAGCCTGAGGTGGATTAATCTGGAGATGAAACGGCGCTACGAGAGAATGGCCAAGGTAGGGGTACGCAATATCAAGGCCTACAACAGGTCGCCGGAGATAGACAAACCTATGCCCTACCTCGTGGTAGCCATAGACGAGCTGGCGGATCTCATGATGGCTGCCCCTTATGAAGTAGAGCACACCTTAACCCGATTGGCTCAATTGGGGCGAGCAACAGGGATTCACCTGGTGGTTGCCACTCAGAGGCCATCGGTGGATGTGGTTACCGGGTTGATAAAGGCCAATTTCCCCACCCGGATAAGCTTCGCCGTGGCCTCCATCGTGGACTCTCGCACCATCCTCGACTGCGGGGGCGCGGAGAAGCTGTTAGGTAGCGGCGATATGCTCTATCTACCCCAGGATGCCCCCAAGCCTAAGCGGTTTCAGGGCACCTTTATCTCGGAGCCGGAGGTCCAGAGGTTGGTGGGCTTCTGGAGCCAGCAGAGGGTACATGACGAGCCATCTTACATGTTTGAAGAGACCCCTCAAGCCCCCAGCATAAATGAGGCGCATCAGGCAAAGGACAGTCTAGTGGATGCGGCCAGGGATCTGGCTATCCAGCACAATAGAATCTCCACGTCTCTCCTTCAACGAAGGTTGAACATAGGCTATCCTAGGGCAGCCAGGCTCATAGACCTCTTAGAGGAGGAGGGTATTGTAGGGCTTGGGGAGCCCGGCAAGTCTCGAAGGGTTCTGGTTAGGCCTCCCCTGGACGAGTTAAAGGACGTGAGCGAGGGCTAGTCATGAGAAACCTTGCTGATCTCCTCAGCTCCTTTATAGGATTCAAGCGGGAAGAGGTAGTCGAGACTCCTTCTGAGATGGAGCGTTGTCTTTACTGTGACACAGATCCTTCCACCTCAGAGCAGTACCGTCACTACAGGGTTTGCCCTAGCTGCGGCTTCCATTACAGCATATCGGCCCGAGAGCGCATCAGACTTCTAGTTGACGAGGATACTTTTAAAGAGACAGATCGTTCCCTCATCTCCCTCGATCCCCTCTCTTTTTCGGGAAAAGCCACCTATAGAGAAAAGATATTCCAAGCCCAGCGGAGGACAGGGCTAACGGAAGCGGTGGTAACGGGAACGTGTAATATCGGGGGGGGGCCTGCGGTGATCATAGCGCTGGACTTCGGATTCTTAGGGGGCAGCATGGGGTGTGTGGTGGGGGAGAAGGTGGCTTTAGCCTTTGAACGGGCCACCAAGAAAAAGCTCCCTGTGGTGGCTATAGTCACCAGTGGTGGCGCCCGCATTCAAGAGGGAGTATTGTCCCTCATGCAGATGGCCAAGACCACCGGGGCAACTAAACGCCATCACGAGGCCCATCTGCCCTTCATTGCTGTCTTGGCTAATCCCACCACTGGGCAGGTGTATTCCAGCTTTGCCAACGTGGCGGATATCATCCTGGCGGAGCCCGGAGCCTTGATAGGCCTTGCCCCTCTACGGGTGGTGGAGCAGACCACCGGAAAACCCCTTCCTCAAGGAGCTCATACTGCGGAGGACCATCTCAAACACGGCATGATAGACCTGATCGTAGAACGCACCAAGCTGGGGGATCTCCTCCCCGTCCTTCTGGACCTGCTATCCTCCCGATACAAGCTAACTCTTGCCAAAAGAGGAGGCCGCTACACCTTTCGTGAGAGGTCCGCTGAATCACCCTGGCAAACAGTGCAGTTGGCCCGCCATGAGATGAGGCCCACTTCTATGGATTACATAGGCAGGATCATATCCAACTTTGTGGAGCTTCATGGAGATCGCATGTATGGGGATGACCCTGCCATAATCTGCGGTCTGGGATATCTCAGCGGAGAGGCAGTGGTGGTTATAGGACAGGAAAGAGGGCACGAGAAGGAGGCTCACCTAAGAAACGATGGCAGGGCCTATCCCGAGGGATTTCGCAAGGCCCAACGGGCTATGAAGCTGGCCGGCAAATTTCGCTTGCCCCTCGTCACTTTCATCGATACTCCAGGCGCTTACCCCGGCCTGGAATCCGAGGAACGGGGCATAGGGAATGCTCTGGCCTCCACCATGGCACTGTTATCGGATCTGCCTACTCCCGTCATCTCCGTAATCATTGGGGAGGGTGGCAGCGAGGGTGCTCTGGCCCTGGGGGTGGCCGACCGCATCCTGATACTAGAGAATGCCATCTACTCCCCCATATCCCCTGAGGGGGCGGCGGCTCTTCTATATAGAGACGCAGCTAAGGCAGAGGAGGTAACCCCCTCCCTTAAGCTCACCGCCCACGACTGTAAGCAGCTAGGCATAATAGATGTTGTGATACCGGAACCCCGGGGAGGGGCCCACGCCGACCCCGAGGAGGCCGCCCATCAGGTTCAGCGTTTCGTTCTTCAGGAGCTGCTAGAGATACAGAGCATACCCCTTAAAAAGTTGATCAACAAGCGTTACGAAAAGTTTCGCCGCATGGGAGAATACAGCTCTCATTTCCGCGCCGCCATCTCCCGAGAGGTTGGTCACCTTCAGGGTCAACTGGTTCGCGGCGTAAAGGAGCTACGGGGACGCCTCCCAGGTAAGGGCAGGGAGGCCTCTGAGCTTAATAATGAAGAGGGTCTATCCTCCTAAGCCGACTATCAGGTCAGGGCGAATTTTGTTACAACCCTCGGTGAATGATTCCCCTTCTGTACCCAGGGATTCCTGCTCCTCTTCCACTAGGTATCTTTTCATTCCCACCAGCCCCCCCCAAAACCTTTCAATCGCTCCATCTTCTATACCGCCCCAGGGGCTAAGGGAGGGCCTCCCATCACTGGAAACGGCGTCCTGGGGTGGGACGGGAGGGAAAGAAGGCCCAAGAACCGGCGACTAACACCCAGAGCTTATTCTGAAAAAGATAAACCTCTTAGGCTGGCTTACCTTTATGCAGTCATCCCACCCTCACGCCCCACGGCGCAAGCCTTAAAAGATAGACGGGGCTTGAGCTCGTCAAAAATAAGGAGTGATAATTGCCAAAACATCCAGGGTGAAGTGGGAGGGAAGACAACGGTGCGTTTGTGCACTATGGGAGATGGTTAAAACAGACAGAGATTGAGGGAGCTGGGCACTAGTTGGATAACGGCTTTGTTTCCTTTTGAGAAGGGGGCGAGGCTGCTCCGCCGGCGAAAGCCTCCAGGGCCGGCTTAACACCATCGAGTATCTGTTCAAAGTCCCCCTTTATTCGAGGGTCCTTGAGAATCACGGGTAGGGTCATGTCTCTAAAGGCAGCATCCAACTCCAACCTGCCGAGAAAGCGGGTGCCTACCTTCTGGGCGATGGCTTCCCCCGCCCCTACCCCAAAGATGTCTCCCGCCATGTTCTCTACTATCCCCAGGATGTTAACATTCATTTTCTTGATCATGTTGATGGAGCGAATAGCGTCGATCACAGCCAGGTCTTGAGGGGTGGTAACCACCACAAAGCCATCCAGTTTCAAGACCTGCATTATGGTGAGAGGGGCATCCGATGTTCCAGGGGGCAGGTCCACCACCAAATAGTCCAATTCGCCCCAGTCGGTGAGCTCCAGAAACTGGTTGATGGCATTATGGACCATGGGGCCTCGCCAGATGATGGCTTCCTCCTCCTTCTGCTGGAAGAAGCTCATGGATATAACCTTGACCCCATGTTTCTCGCCGGGGTATAGCTTGCCATTTTCCATCACGGGCATGCGATCAACCCCCAGCATCTTCACCACATTAGGGCAGTCTATATCGGCATCCAGCATTCCCACTTTGTGGCCCTGCTGGGCCAGCAACACCGCTAGGTTGACGGCGACGGTAGTCTTGCCCACTCCCCCCTTGCCACTGTAAACGGCTATCTTGTTTTTAATCTTGCCCAGGTTTTCGGCTACCTTACGCCTCTGTTCCCAGGTCTTCTTCATAGACTCCAGGCGAGCTTTATCTTGAGGCGTCATCTCCTTTTTTTCACCAGGGCCCATCACCATTGGAACCAATCCCTCTCTATCAAAGACTAACAAACCTTACAGATATAAGGTTTGTATTATATGATCGGTGTAATTACTTCCCTTATTGCCAACCCAGGGCCTTCTTACCATCCTCGGTGATTCTCTCGGGTGTCCAAGGGGGATCCCACACCACCTCCACATTGGCCTCCTTCACACCGGGAACGGTGTAAACGGCTTGGGTAGCCGTGGCAGATATTTGGGTATGCATGGGACAACCCTGAGCTGTGAGAGTCATCTTCACATCCACGTTGCCATCGTTTATCTGGACATCGTAGATCAGGCCCAGATCCACTATGCTTACCACGGGTATCTCAGGGTCGTACACGTTTTTCAATGCCTCGATCACAGCTTCCTTCGTTATCTCAGTCATGGCTCCTCCTTCCCTTTCAAGCTCCTCAACTATTATACCTCAATATGCCCTTCAGTCAATTTGAGCTATTGCTTAGTTTCGTAAATCTTTTTACATAGGACAGGCGCCTTGGTTGGCCAGCGACATGTCGTTATTCCCACCTAGCTTTCCCCTTACTCTTGCCTTAAAGGCTTACGTCTCTCCATTCAAAAGGGAACCTCTTTCATGGAAAACACACCGGGGCGGGCTTCGTCGTGAGCAGTTCGTCCTGAACTCGCTGTCGAAGGGCTCAGCCGAACGGCGGGTGGAAATGGAGTGTTACTTCCAGGGCCGCTGCACCCGGGAGGCCCTAACAGTCTTGTGCCCTACGCTCTGCTCGATCTTGGCGTCCTCATCCAGCGCCATGGCCTTTCGCAGATCGATGATCTGGTCTCTCAGCATGGCGGCCTTTTCGAACTCCAGGTTCTGGGCCGCCTGCTTCATCTGGTATTCCAGGTCTTTGATGAGACGTAGGATCTCGTCCCGGGGCATGGCTCCCTTGGGTATGACGTACTCGACCCGAGTCTCGGCGACGGCCTTGATTCTGTCGGTGATGTCCTTGACTGCCTTCTTGATACCCTGAGGCGTGATGCCGTGCTCTTCGTTGTGGGCCGTCTG
>JAZGDP010000232.1:0-5655 GCA_036477885.1 Dehalococcoidia bacterium | reverse complement strand
ATACACCGGTGAGGACAGGGCGAGAGTCATCGGTAGCGGCGGCGAAAACCACAGAATCAA
This sequence comes from Dehalococcoidia bacterium, assembly GCA_036477885.1. GTDB lineage: Bacteria > Chloroflexota > Dehalococcoidia > JAZGDP01 > JAZGDP01 > JAZGDP01. Next base: position 5,595 of record JAZGDP010000232.1, on the reverse strand, counting down.
TAGCCGTACGGAGGACATCCGCCTCAAGTTTAGTGATCAATCCATCCTCCACCGAAGGTATGGGTGGGAAATCCTCGGCGTCCATTCCGCTGATGTGGGCCTCAAAGCGAGCGCACTGCAGACTCAAAGTGCGGGAACGGGGAGTCAGGCTTATGTTTATTTTCTCGGCAGGCAAGGAGTTTACAAACTCAGTTAATAGCCTAGCAGGCACGGTAATTGTTCCCTCCTCTTCCACCTTAGTCCCAATCCAGCAAGTAACGGCTATCTCCAAGTTAGTCGCCGCCAGTTTCAATCGAGATTGGTCGGTGGCGATTAAGACGTTAGCGGTTATAGGCAAGGTGCTCCTTGCAGCCACCGCCCTTCCTACAATCCCCAGCCCTCGGGCCAGGTTTTCCTGAAGACAAGACACCTTCATGGCTCACCCCCCGCATTTATTGGTCGTAGTATACATCAGTCGCCATCTTTCCTCAAGCCATCGAAGGCCCTTTGCCTCCCAGTGCTTAACAACATCTCCATTGTCTTCTTTTCAACTTCATGTTATATTGACAGGGGAAGAAGAGGGGAATAATGACGGCCATTTCAGGGGTAAATTTAGAGGAAGCTCAAGCCAAGTTAGTGCGCAGCCTAAGGCGAGAGATCACTGATGAGCGTGTCCTCCTAGCCATGGAGCAAACGCCTAGAGAGCTCTTCGTGCCCAAGGCCAGCCGACACCTGGCATACGAGGATATCCCCCTACCCATAGGAGAAGATCAGACCATCTCCCAGCCCTTCATTGTAGCTTTAATGACCCAATACCTGGAGCTCAAGGGAGACGAAAAGGTCCTGGAGATAGGGACAGGCAGCGGCTATCAGGCAGCTATCTTGGCTCAGTTAGGCCGCCACATAATCACCGTGGAACGTCATAAAAACCTGGCCGATAAGGCAAGAGAGCGGATAAGAAACCTCGGCCTGGTCAATGTGGTGGTCCACCTGGCAGGAGAGACCTTGGGCTGGCCCGATGATGCCCCCTACGACGCCATCATCGTCACCGCCGGTGCCCTCGACATTCCTCAGGTGTTGATAGAGCAACTAGCTCATAAAGGACGCATGGTAATCCCCATAGGCTCCCGCTACGAGCAAGATCTAAAGCAAGGGATAAAGGAAAAGGATAAGCTTAAGGTTGCCAGTTTAGGGCCCTGCCGCTTCGTGCCCCTCATAGGCGAAGGTGCTTGGGTGGAGGAAGAGATTAACCTTAACTGATCTAGTCAGGCCATGGAGTACGAACCCGTCATAGGTCTGGAGGTACACGCCCAACTTCTCACTGAGAGCAAGATGTTTTGCTCCTGTGCTGCCAATTATATAGAAGCTCCTCCCAATAGCCACGTATGCCCCGTTTGCCTGGGTATGCCTGGGGTATTACCCGTCATAAACAAAAAGGCGGTGGAATACACCATCATGACTGCCTTGGCCTTAAACTGCTCCATCGCCCAGCAGACCAAGTTCGATCGCAAGAACTACCCCTATCCAGACCTGATGAAGGGATATCAGATATCCCAATACGATATGCCTCTGTCTAAAGAGGGTTGGCTTACCATAGATGTGGACGGGCATACAAAGAGGGTGGGCATTACCCGCGTTCACCTGGAGGAAGACACCGCTAAGCTACATCATAGAGAGGCACCCTCAGGGAAAGCCTATTCTCAGGTAGACGTTAATCGCTCAGGAGTGCCTCTAATGGAGATCGTTGGCGAACCTGAACTTCGCTCCCCCGAAGAGGCCCGTCAATACCTCGTTAAGGTCCGCTCCATCCTCCAATATCTCGGTGTCTCCAGCGGGAACATGGAGGACGGAACTTTTAGATGCGATGCCAATATAAGCATACGACCTAAAGGCAACTCTCAGCTTTATACCAAGGTGGAAGTGAAGAACATGAACAGCTTTAAGGCGGTATATAAAGCCCTACAGTACGAGGTGGAGCGCCAGATTAAGGCAACGGAAGAAGAGAGGCCTCTAGTCCAAGAGACCAGGGGGTGGGTGGAGGAACAGGGGATCACTGTCTCTCAGAGAAGCAAGGAGTATGCCCACGACTATCGTTACTTCCCAGAGCCTGACTTGCCCTCACTAACCATAGATATAGAGTGGGTGGAGGAGATTAGGAAGCGCTTGCCGGAGCTGCCCGATGCCCGAAGGGAGAGATTCACCAAGAAGTATGACCTGTCCCCCTACGATGCCCGACTGCTCACCAGCTCAAAAGAGATGGCCGATTTCTTTGAGCAATGTCTAAAACTGAGGAGCAGAAGCCGAGAAGCTCCCTCCAACCATAGGGCTAAAGTCGTAAGCAATTGGATGCTGGGGGATTTCTCCCACCTCCTCAACGCCCAAGGTGTGGAGATATTTGAGTCCAAGGTTACACCTGAGACCTTATCCGAGATGCTGGACCTTATAGAAGACGGCACCCTATCGGGCAAGATGGCCAAAACCGTCTTCGAGGAGATGTTTCGCACCGGCAAAAAGGCCTCTCAGGTAGTCAAGGAGCAGGGGTTGGCTCAGATGAGCGATACTCAATTGCTTGCTCCCATTATAGAGGAGGTAATCTCCAGCAATCCCCAACCCGTGGCCGATTTCATGAAGGGAAAAGAGCAAGCCCTGAAGTTTCTGGTGGGACAAGTCATGAAGGCTACCCGAGGCCAGGCTAATCCTGCGCTGGTAAACCAATTCCTAGAGGAGAAGCTGAGGACAGCCAAGAAGGGTTAAATGTCGTGTCGATATTAAATATACTTCAGATATTGATATCCGTCACCCTCATAGCGGTTATACTACTGCAAGTCAAGGGGACAGGCCTGGGCAGCGTCTTCGGCAGTGCCAGCGCCGGCTTCCGCACCCGACGGGGCCTGGAGAAAACCCTTTTTCAAGTTACCATCGTCCTGATTGTGGTATTCATCGTAATATCCATCCTAAGCGTAAGATTCACCTAAGAGACCTTAAATTAACCCTTATCCCATAAAGGCGTATATCTATCCCTCAGGCGTATGAACCCAATAATAACCCTCACCACAGATTTCGGAGCCAATGACGCCTACACGGCAGCCATGAAGGGGGTAATCCTGAGCATCAACCCCCGAGTTTCTATTGTGGATTTATGCCATCAGATAGAGCCGCAGGGCATCTTCCAGGCCGCTTTTGTCCTGGGCACGGCGTACAGCTACTTTCCTAAGGGCACCATTCACATAGTGGTGGTGGACCCAGGGGTGGGCACGACAAGGCGAGCCCTTCTCTTGACTACACCTTCCGCTTTTTTCCTGGCGCCGGACAACGGGGTTCTAAGCTACATAATTGAGGAAGCCTCTGAAAGGGAGGATAGCCTTCCGGAAGATGTTAAAAGACCTTTCTTAGAGGCCTACGACAGGCCCTTGGGCTCCGACATGGAGGCTACCATCCTCACCAACTCCCGCTACTTTCGACAGCCGGTGAGCGCCACCTTCCATGGCCGAGACATCTTTGCCCCTGTGGCGGCCTTCCTATCCCTAGGCATATCTGCCCGGGACTTTGGAGAAACAGCCTCTTCTATTAAGGCCCTCCATATACCCAGACCGAAGGTCAGGGCAGATGGAACCCTGGCGGGATGTGTCCTCCACATCGATCGATTCGGTAATCTCATCACCAACTTCCGAAGAGAAGATTTACCTGAGGTAGCCACCATTATAGAGATAAGGGAACACAGTATTCAAGGCCTCATCTCCTCCTATGAAGAGGGGGACGGCCTATTAGCTATCATAGGTAGCAGCGGGCACATGGAGATATCGGTCAAAAATGGTAGCGCCGCCGACGTGCTAGAAGCAAAAGTAGGCGACGAAGTAAGGATTAGGGTTGCCAGATAGGGTGAGACCCTACACAGTATGTTTCTAGAAAGAGCTTCGCACGAGCAACGCCAGCGTCACGCCTTCTTTCCCTCCCCAACCGTTCGGATGAGCGTTCGATCAAGCTCACGACGAAGCCCATCCCCCAGCGTGTTCAATTTTGGAGGAGGCCAGAGGGCGGGTGGGTGGGACAACCGTCCCAAGAGATAAGCCCATAGAAAGGCATGCCTTATTTAAGCAAATAATATGTCTGAGTGTCGTCAAATACCATGCCTTCTTTCCCTCCCAGCCCACCCCGCTATGCTTTTCTTCAATATAGATCCTTTTCGGTCTTTTTCTGTGGGTCAACAAAAACCCATGTCCTTTGAAGCAGACGCCTGGGGCGAGTGGGTGGAAGGAAGGATAAATGCATAAAGCTAAGCTGTGTCAAGCCAAGTCAGGAGGGGGATTCTCCTCCTTATGTTTCCAAAGGGTGCCTTTGGAGGTATCCTCCAGTGCCACCCCCAGCCTCTCCAGCTCCTCCCGAATCTTATCCGCCAGGTCCCACTGCTTGGCCTCCCTCAGTTCATCTCTAGTAGAGATAAGCAAGTTGATAAAAGGCTCGGCGGCCAGGTACTTCTCCCTTGCCTCTTCCTCGAGGGTTAAACCCAGCAACCCCGCCAGCTCTCTGAGGGTTTTGATGGCGCCAGTAGTCCCTGCTCCAGCTTCATAGCCTTTATTTATCTCCCTGGCCAGATCAAAGAGGGCGGCTACCGCCTGAGATGTATTGAAATCGTCATCCATGGACTCCAGGAATCTCTGTCGATAAGGCTCAGGCTCAACCGAGGTCCCATCACCAGCGCCGGGGCTTTCCATTCTTGCAGCGTTGCGCAACCTGGCCGCACCCCTCTGCATGGCCGAGAGGCTATCCTCACTGTATTTGAGAGGGCTGCGATAATAAGAGCTCAGCACGAAGAGACGAATGGCGTCAGCCCCATATCGAGATAGAGCCGCCTTAACGGTTATGAGGTTACCGACGGATTTGCTCATCTTCTCCTCACCCAACTGCATCAGCCCGTTATGAATCCAGTATTGAATGAAGGGGGTCACGCCAGTGAAGCACTCTGATTGAGCTATCTCGTTCTCGTGGTGAGGGAAGATCAGATCCTGCCCCCCACCGTGGATATCCAGGGTGTCCGTCTCCAGATACTTCAGCGCCATAGTGCTGCACTCCATATGCCACCCAGGTCTCCCCTTCCCCCATGGGCTATCCCAATAAGGTTCCCCGGCTTTAGCCTCTTTCCACAGGGCGAAATCCATGGGGTGTTTCTTCTTCTCCCCCACCTCCAGGCGAGCTCCCACCACCATGCCATCCAGAGTCCTATTGCTTAGTTTACCGTATTCGGGCATACTTTCCACTCGAAAATAGACGTCACCGTTGGCCTGGTAGGCGTGGCCTTTATCTATTAAGGTCTTTATCATCTGAATCATCTCGGGGATCTCTTGGGTAGCTCTATGGTACACGTGGGCCCTCTGAATATTTAAGGCATCCATATCTATGAAGTATTGGGCAATAAGCCCCTCCACCAGATTCTGGGGTGAGACCCCATGGCTAGCGGCTCGCAGAATTATCTTATCGTCAATGTCGGTGAAGTTCTGGACATGTTTTACCCTGTAACCACGGAATTCCAGATGACGTCTAATGACGTCAAAGATGATATAGCTCATGGCGTGTCCCAAATGAGAGTCCTCATAAGGGGTCACGCCACATACATACATA
>JAZGDP010000231.1:0-2565 GCA_036477885.1 Dehalococcoidia bacterium | reverse complement strand
GAAGAGGGCACCCCCCTGGAGAAAGTCGTTCGGTTGGGGGAGGTGAAGGAGCCAGACCCGGACCTAGCCGCCGATATGTATCTATTGGCCAAGGAGGTGCTGGAAAAGGCGGGTTACAGGCACTACGAGATATCCAACTGGGCCGTGCCGGGCAGGGAATGCCGCCACAATCTGACCTATTGGAAGAACCTGCATTACCTGGGGTTCGGGGCGGGGGCCCATTCCTGCTTAGGGAGCCATCGCTTCTGGAACCTCCGCAGGCCCGGGGAGTACATTTCCAGGACACGAGAATTGAAAAAGAGAAAGGGCCCCGCCATAAGCAATGGGTTCTCGCTGGAAACCCTGCGTCATATAGGCCCAGTAGAGGATGTAGAATACATCGACGAGCAGCTTCAGATGGGGGAGGCCATGATGCTGGGGCTTAGGCTGGAGGAGGGCATAGAATATGGAGGGTTTGCCCGCCGCTTCGGCAGGGAGATGCGCTCCATCTATGACCCCCAGATAGAGGAGCTGATGGGCCTGGGACTTTTAACCGAGGTCGATGGCTCTCTTCGCCTCACCGGTCGGGGACGCCTCCTGGGTAACGAGGTGTTCCTGCGCTTCCTTCCTACTAATTGATTTGGCCTCCTTTTCCGTGTTATTCTAAAATCGTGAAGCCCAAAGGCAGGTCTAAATGTACGTCATCGGCACCGCAGGCCATGTAGACCACGGCAAATCGGCCCTCATCCAGGCCCTCACCGGCATAGACCCCGACAGGTTGCGGGAGGAGAAGGAGCGGGGCATGACCATAGATTTGGGTTTCGCCTGGCTTACTCTTCCCAGCGGCAACGAGGTCAGCATAGTCGATGTCACCGGCCACGAGCGCTTCATAAAGAACATGCTGGCGGGGGTGGGGGGCATAGACCTGGCCCTTCTAGTGGTGGCCGCCGACGAGGGCATAATGCCCCAGACCAGGGAGCATCTGGCCATCATAGACCTCCTTCAAATAGAGCGAGGAATCGTCGTCATCACCAAGAAGGACCTGGTGGACGAGGAGTGGCTGAGCCTGGTGCAGGCCGAACTTGAGGAGGTCATCAAAGACACCACCCTGGCCGGCTCACCCGTGGTAGCGGTATCCTCCGTTACCGGTGACGGCCTACCTGAGTTTTTAACCACCATCGAGGAGCGGCTAAAGGACACCTCTCCCAAGAAAGATATAGGAAGACCTCGCCTCCCCATAGACCGGGCCTTCACCATGTCCGGCTTCGGCACCGTGGTGACCGGCACCCTCATCGATGGCCCCCTCTCCATAGGGCAAGAGGTGGAGCTGGTGCCCAACGCCCACAAGGGCCGCATACGAGGCCTCCAGAGCCATAAGCACAAGATAGAAAAGGTCCTGCCGGGCAGGCGAGTGGCGGTTAACCTTTCAGGGGTGAGTGCCGATAAGCTCTTCCGAGGCGAGGTGCTCACCACCCCAGGCTGGCTACGACGTACCATTGCCCTAGACGTGAAGCTCCGCCTCATCCAAGATGCCCCCTATCCCATAAAGCATAATGCCCCGGTGTCCTTCCACACCGGAACCTTTGAGACTCTAGCCAAGGTGAGGCTTCTGGAGAAGGAGGAGCTAAAACCTGGGGAAAGTGCTTGGGCCCAGATACGCCTGCAGAAGCCCGCAGCGGCTGTAAAAGGGGACTTTTTCATAGTTCGCTCCCCTCAGACCACCTTGGGCGGCGGCGCCGTCATCGAGCCTCATCCCCCCCGCCACCGCCGCTTCCACACCCCCACACTGGAGCGCTTAGAGGTGATGGAGCGGGGCACGCCCCAGGAGATAGCCCTGAAGACCTTAGAGGCCATGGAGCCGTGCAACATTAAAGCAGTAGTTACTCGAAGCAATCTATCTCAGGAAGAGGTGCAGGGTGCTCTGGAGGCCCTGGTGAGCTCGGGAGAGGCGATAATACTGGGTAGCAAGGGCCTGGGGCCCAGTGTGCTACTCTACTCTTCGGCGGGCTGGCAGAAGCTTAGCGAGAAGGCTCGTCACGCCCTGGAGCTTTACCACCGCCAGCACCCCCTAAGGCAGGGCGCCCCCAAAGAGGAGTTGCGAAGCCGGCTGAACCTATCACCTCAGATATTCGTCCATGTAATCCAGAGGTGGGTTCAGGAGGACTTAATAATCGAGGAGGGGACATCGGTTCGTTTGCCGTCCCATGGAAGAGCCTTAACCGAGGACCAGAAAAAAGCCATGGAAAATTACCTGAAGGCCTTGCAAAACAACCCTTATTCCCCCCCCACCGATATATCCATAGACCCGGATCTCCTCAATATTCTCATCCAAGAGGGCAAGGTAACGAAGGTAAGCCCGGAGGTGGTTTTCGCCGCCTCCGCCTACGAAGAGATGGTAAAGAGGGTGGTGGAGACCATCAAGTCCCAGGGCAATATAACGGTGGCCCAGGTGCGGGACATACTTAATACCAGCCGTAAGTACGCCCTGGCCCTGATGGAGCATCTGGACCAGGTTAAGATCACCCGTCGCGTAGGCGACGAGAGGGTGCTGAGGTGATTATGAGGGAATCGAAAAAAGCCTTGGGA
>JAZGDP010000230.1:0-16163 GCA_036477885.1 Dehalococcoidia bacterium | reverse complement strand
CCGCAGGGTGCTGCTCCAGCGAAAGGGCATTCATCGCTCGACTGAGGCTCACGAACGTCCTGAGACATCGTCGAAACGCTCAGTCGAATCCCTCACCGCAGACCATGAAGAGGCCGAGAATAAAGGGCCATTTGTAGCCTTTCAACCAGGTCTGTTCATGGACGATTCCATTGATGGCAATGGAAACCCGGCTCATGAACAGGTGGACGATAGTAAGATCATAAACCTGAGAAGCCGCTGCCCCGAGTGCGCCACCCCCCTGGTATATCAGGAGGGATGTTTCACCTGCCGAGGCTGTGGCTACACTAAATGCGAATAAGAGGGAACTAAATTAAAGGGAAAAACGTTATATATATAGAGGCCCTAAAGGGCACGCACCTTAACAAACTGGACAAATACACCCTAAGCCGCATTCGGCGGCGCTAAATATAGCAGTATATAGAGAGGCAGGCCCCTCCTAGAGCTGAGCACGCTCATTACTGTCTCTCCTTATACTCCCCGACGCCCCGCGTTCACCTCCCACGCGTGGGCTCGTATTGGGCACCCTCGGGACCCACCTCCCCCGAGGGTGCCCCTCGTTTTTTCCAGTCGCTCGGTATATAATGAGCGCAAGTGGATACACTTTACATCTTTAGTCAAATTTTTGCAAGGCTAAGGGCTTTATAACTCTTTATAACTTTAAGGAAGTACAAAACAGATGGTGAAGAGAGCTAATAAGCTCAAACTGGCCTTCATCGGTGGAGGCATCATGGGAGAAGCGATGATTGGCGGGGTAATGCGCAATGGCTTGACCAGCGCCGATGCCATCATCGCCAGCGACCCTGACGCTCAACGCAGGGCTTGGCTTCAGGAGAAATACCACGTGACCTCCACCGGGGATAATCGTGAGGCTCTATCCAGGGCAGATGTGGTGGTTTTAGCCATTAAGCCACAGAACATACCCGAGGTCTCCAAAGAGCTTAAAGGTCTGCTTTCTTCCGAGCAGTTGGTCCTCTCCATTGCTGCCGGAGTCAAAATGGCAACCCTTAGTCAAGGCCTAAATCACGATACCCTAGTGCGTGCTATGCCTAACACCCCAGGGCGCATAGGCCAGGGCATCACTGTTTGGACCGCCACCCAGAAGACCAGCGAGCTACAGAGGGAAAGGGCGCGATCCATCCTTACCGCACTGGGGGAAGAGGTATATGTGGAGGACGAAAAGTATCTGGATATGGCTACCGCATTGAGCGCCAGTGGCCCCGGTTTCATCGCCATGATCATAGAATCCCTCATCGAGGGGGGGATATCCATCGGCCTGCCCCGGGAGATGACCCGAAGGTTGGTTTTAAAGACCATCGTGGGCTCCTGCTACCTCCTTCAGGAGCTGGAGAAACATCCTGCGGAGCTGAGGGATATGGTAACCTCCCCCGGGGGCACCACCACCGAGGGGGTGCTGGTTCTGGAGGAGAAAGGGGTAAGAGCCGCCTTGATTCAAGCCATAAGGGCCACCTATGAAAAGGCGCGGGTCCTAGGGAGCGAATGAATAGTGACTAATATTATTGCTTTAGTCGTACAGGTTCTCTATTGGGCTATTATACTGAGGCTCGTATTATCCTGGTTTCCTAATCTGGGTCCCAATAATCCCTTAGTGAGGATTATTTACAACATAACCGAGCCCATATTGGCACCCATACGCCGTATAGTCCCCCGAACAGGTATGTTTGACCTTACCCCCATGGTGGCAATAATTTTACTGATCATAGTTCAAACTGTACTGGCCCGTACATAATGGATACAATAGTCCGATCGGCCTTCTAGGACGCCCTCAACCGCTCCTCTATCTCATCTAGGGGCAAGCCTTCTACGCCAATAACCTTTTCTCTGGCCGTGGTGCCCTTCAGAATAGATATCCTCCCCCTCCCCACCTTCAATTTTTTGGCCAAAAGAGCTACAAGGGCATCGTTGGCTTCGCCCTTCCGGGGCGGAGCAGCAACCCATATCTTTAAGAGGCCCTTCTCGAAACACCCTATTTCGTCTCTGGAGGCGTTTGGTTGAACCCTAACCCTAATCCTGGCTTCAGCCACAGCTTTCCGCTTTAAAATAAAAGGCGAGCCCAGACGCCCGCCCCTATTCATAAGGCTTCCTGTAATTTAAACAATCACCCTCCTGGTTCCTTCTTCAGCTCCACCTCATCGGGGAACTTCACCCTATCCTCGAACCCCTGGAGCGCTACCCTTAACCCCTCCAGATCCGTGGAGGGAAGGTAGAAACAGGTAAATCTGCGGCCGATCTCTTCGGGGGCATGGGCATCGGAATCCTGGATACAGGGATATCTTTTAGGATAGTTAGGCATGCGTCCACCCCTCCAGAGGTCCTTGTCCTGGGGCGTGGTGATCTCCAAGGCGCTGAGATGAGTGCTGCTATGGATCAGCCTCTTATCGCTTAGGCTCTCATCGGAGGCAGCAAAACCCCTAGGTCGTCTATCTATATGAGCGGCTATAGCCATGCCCCGTCTTTCGGCTATGAGCTGGAATACGTCGACCATGAAAAGGGACGATTGAATGAAGCCATCACCTTCCTCCTGCTCCTTGAAGCCCAGGGCCCTCACCAGGTCTCGGAGAGTATCCATGGGGGCTTCAGGGTTGAAAATGGCCAGCACGTGGCCGCCCCTACAGGAGATCTCCATGCCCGGGAAAATGCACAACCCATTGCCCCTGGCCACCCTCTTTATGGCCTCGACTCCATCACAGGTGTTATGGTCGGTGATGGCGATGGCATCCAGGCCGGCATCTAAGGCCGCCTGGACTACATCCTCGGGGTTGGTATGGCGATTGGCCTCGGGGAAGGTGTAGTCCAGATAACACACCGAACGAGGCGTATGAACATGCAGATCTATCTTTTTGTACATTTTTTCAAAGAAGGATGTGCTTAATAGTCCTTCCCCGCCTCCACCCCCCTCTCAGCTACATTCGAGTTCCCAGTATACCACCCAAGTAGATAATGGCGCAACCGATGTTATAGGCATGTAGGAAGAATATCTTTTAGAGTCAGCTTAGGGCGAGATAGGCCTTTTAAGATAGGCTATACAGTGCTCGCCGCCGAGGCTACGCATTTTTTCCTCCCAACCCCACCCCATAGTGCCCTCCTTTAAGAAAATATCTGTTGGTCGCTGACCACAAGGTAAGCATTAAGAGAAAGCGCTCTGGGGCAGGGTGGGTGAGACGAATATTGTAAGGGGTAAACTTTATTAAAATCAAGGGGTCGGCATCAGCCAAGAACTAAAATAAACCGCAGGCCTACCCTTCCTTGACAAAGATGCCCCTTTAAGTTACTTTTTGGACGGCAGGCTATTAAGGTGTTGTACTTGATGTTAGGAGGCACGGGTGCCCAAAGTAGCTGTAGTTACCGATAGTACTGCCTGTATTCCCACCAAATTAGTGAAGGAATACAACATCCGAGTGGTGCCCTTGCACTTTATCTTTGGGGAGATTAAATATACAGACAGTGACCATCTACCCCAGGATGAGTTCTATCGCCTGTTGAAAGATAGCCCCCACAGCCCCACCACCTCTCCGGCCTCCCCCGGCGACTATTTAGAGGTCTTTAAAGAGCTTAGCTCCCAGGTCCAAGGGGTACTGTGCCTAACCGTCACCTCTAAGATCAGTGGCATGTTCGATGCCGCACGAGTGGCTAAGGAGACCGCCAGGGAAACAATACCTGATGTGGAGATTCGAGTGATGGATTCGGGTACTGCAGCCATGGCTCAGGGATTCATCGCTCTGGCGGCAGCTCGGATTGCCCAGCGGGGAGCTAGTCTCCCAGAAGCATGTGCAGTAGCCGAGAGGCTTAAGTCCAAGGTAAACCTCATAGCTATAGTGGATACCCTTGACTACTTGGCCAAGAGCCGACGCATACCCAAGGTGGGGGCCTGGGCGGCATCTCTCCTGGGATTGAAACCCATCCTCAGCTTTTCCAACGGAGCAGTCAAATTGCTTTCGGCGGCCACAAACAAACCCAAGGCAGTGGAGCGCATCATCAAGATAATGGAAAAGCGCACCGCTGGCCAAGGTGATATCCATGCCTCCATCTTCCACACCAACGTGCTCCAAGAGGCCGAGGAGCTTAAGAGAAGACTAGAGCCCCAATTCCCTTGGGCTGAGCTTTTTATCAGCAGTTTTACCCCGGCCATGGGCATCTACACTGGCCCTGGAGTCTTGGGGCTGGTATTTTACGTCGAAGAGGGATAGACCCGCAGAGACAGGCAAGTAAAATATTTGAAAGGCATACCTAACAGGGAAATCAACCCAATGGTAGTAGTCGCTTTCATGCTGGCATCATATCTATTCGGCTCCCTGCCCTTTGTACCTTATCTAGCCAAAAGAAGGGGTATAGACCTGCGCAATGTGGGAAGTGGCAATGTGGGAAGTGGCAATCTATGGCAAAATGTGGGGGCCAAGATAGGTATGGTGGGAGGCCTGAGCGACTTGTCCAAGGGAGCGCTTCCCCCCCTAATAGCTCGCAGTATAGGGCTTAGTCCCAGTGTAGTTGCTCTATCGGGTCTAGCGGGCATAACAGGTCAAATTTGGCCCATCTTTCTAAGATTCAAAGGGGGAAAGGGGAACAGCGCCGCTCTTGGCCTGGCTTTGGTCCTGACTCCCAAGGGGTTTCTAATATCCATAATCCCTATGCTCCTGGGAGGGGCTGTAATGAGCTTCCCGGTGATGGCCAATCGCTCCCTGCCCCTGTCCCAAAGAGTGAAATTCCATCGATCCTCTACCAACAGCGTGCCCCTGGGAATGCTCACGGGGTTTACATTGCTTCCAATAGTAGCGTGGCGCCTCAGGCAACCTATCTATGTAACCCTCGCTTGTACTACCATCCCCCTCCTATTAAGCTTTAAAAGAATATTCGCTCCTCGCAGTGGTAATGTAGGCTCCCTGCCGGGCAATAAAAGGGAGTTAATTAGCCGCCTTTTGTACGACCGCAGTCCTACGGAAGGCCTTTGAGGAAGCCCTTCCCTACTCCCATTCTTAAGGTCTTGGCACCATTGGATTAAATACCCTATAATAGCGAGGGGTCTAACCTGGGAGGGTGACGAAGACGCAGCCATGGAGCTCGTGAAAGCCCACCCCAATGTCAACTCTCTGGACATAGGCTTCGTCACCACGCACAAATGGAAAAAATTATATCAACGCTATGAGATCACTAGCCCATTCGCAAGATGTGGAGCTTTTGCGGCAGAGCCTGACACCTCTCCCTGAGCCGGTGGCTCGACCCGTGCTGGTTATAGTGAGCGGCCTGCCCGGCACAGGCAAATCCTATGTCAGCCGTTGCCTGGCAGAGAGGGCACCCTTGGTAATTCTAGAGACAGATGCCCTCCGTAAGGCCCTATGCCCCTCTCCCACCTATAGCCCTGCCGAGAGTAGTCGACTGTTTCAGGCATGTCACCTACTCATAGAAGAGCTTTTACAAAAGGGCACCTCCCTCATCTTCGACGCTACCAATCTGATGGAACGGCACAGAGAGCGTCTTTACAATATCGCCGACCGCCTCAAAGCAAAATTGGTCATCGTCCGTGTAGAAGCCCCACTGGCTGAGGTGCAACAGCGCCTGCAAAATCGCTCCGATGACTTGAGTACGGATGACACCTCCACCGCTAGCTGGGGCGTGTATCAGAGGATGAAGCCAGGAGTTGAGCGGATACGCCGCAATCACTTCGTGGTGGATACCTCCAAAGAGATAACTCCTGTCATAGATAAAGTGGTCAAAGAGATAAACCGATGGGCCAAGGGGTAAGGAAAGGTTGCCCATGAGTTAGATAGCATATATTGTCGAATTGATAGATTGCTTTTAAAGGAGAAGAGACCGATGAAGATTACCGTTACATCGGAAGATATAGCCAAGCTTCCCATCGACGCCGTCATCGTGAATTTGTTTGAAGGAGTAAAGCGCCCCGGCGGTGCTACTGGAGCCGTGGATAAGGCCCTGGGTAGAGCCATCGCCAAGCTTATTGCCCAGGGGGAGATAACGGGCAAGAATGGAGAAACTACTCTTATCCATACCCTGGGCAGTATCAAGCCCCGTCGTGTCCTGGTGGTGGGCCTAGGCAATCAGAAGGAACTCACCCTAGATACCATCCGAAGCGTAACGGGAGTGGCCTGCCGCTATCTACGGAAGCTGGGGGCCAAGCGAGCGGCCACTATAGTCCATGGCGCCGGCGCTGGAGGTGTAAGCCCCGAGGAGGCCGCCCAGGCTATCACAGAAGGCAGCATCCTGGGACTCTATACCTTCCAGAGGCACATGACTAAAAATCGGGATGAGGGGGAGCTAGAGGAATTACAGATAGTGGAGATGGATAAGGGCAAAATCCCGGCGTTGAAACGTGGAGTAAGTCGGGGGAGGGTCATTGCCGACGCAGTAATTCTGGCCCGAGACATGGTAAACGAGCCAGCTAACTTCATGACCCCCTCTGACATTGCGGATATCGCTAAGAAGGTAGCCAAGGAGAACAACGTAGACATAGAGGTGTTGGAGAAGAGAGACATGGAGAAGCTGGGAATGGGTGCACTTCTGGGAGTGGCCCAGGGCAGCAACCAACCCCCCAAATTCATCATCCTCCACTACCGTGGAGACAAAGGTAATGATGCTCAAAACATCGGGATAGTGGGCAAAGGGGTAACCTTCGACTCCGGCGGCATCTCCCTTAAGCCCTCGGAGGGGATGGCCGAGATGAAGGGAGATATGGCGGGAGGGGCCTCGGTCATCGCCACCTTAAAGGCCATCTCCCAGCTTAAGCCCAAGGTGAATGTAACTGGCTTGATACCCACCTCGGAGAACCTACCCAGCGGCTCGGCCCAGAAGCCAGGGGATGTGGTCAAGGCCTTGAACGGCAAGACCATAGAGGTGGACAACACCGATGCCGAGGGTCGCCTTCTTCTAGCCGATGCCCTCTCCTATGGACGCAAGCTGGGTCTATCAGCCATGATAGACATCGCTACGCTAACTGGGGCCATCCGTGTAGCCTTGGGCACCCACTGCACCGGTGCCTTCACAAACAATCAGAAGATGGTGGACCAACTTGAAAAATCGGGGGAGAAGACGGGAGAGCGCATCTGGCAGATGCCCATGTTCGAGGAATACAAGGAGCAGAATAAGAGCGATGTGGCCGACATTAAAAACGTGGGCGGAAGGTTAGGCGGTGCCATCACCGCCGCCCAGTTCCTGGCTGAGTTCAGCGAGGATACCCCCTGGGTGCATCTGGATATAGCAGGAACTTCCATGACCGACAAGGAGAAGGGCTACCTAGTCAAGGGCGCTACGGGGACTCCCGTGAGAGTTCTGGTCGACTTCATACTCTCCCAAGCTCAGAGTTAGCTTATCCCTTCATAAATGCGACTATCCGGGAAAGGAGCATTATGAATACTCGAAAGAGCCTTATACTGGCCCTCTCCATGCTAGCCATATTATCGATGTCGATAGCTATTGGTTGTAGAAAGGAGTCGGTATCCCCAGCTACAGGGAACATTCCCGAAGGCGTCACCTTGCTGGGTAGGGTAAAGCTGCAAGAGATCTTGGAGGACCCAGACATCGAAACCATCGCTAATAAGGTCCTTGAAGCCTCAGGGGAGCCCCAGACCTTTGACGAAGCTCTAGCCTCTTTCGTCCTGGAGACAGGCATAGATCTAAGGGGCTTCACCGAGTTCTTGGTTTTCGGCGACCCTTTTCGGCAAGAGGCAGACGGGGACTATTTGGGAGTGATTCTTAAGGGAGACATGGAGGAGAATAGACTCCTTGAGGGCATCGAGAAGGAGGAAGGAATCTTCACTACATCCGATTACAAAGGCGTAGAGGTTCACATCTCTGAGGATGGGGAAACGGCAGTGACATTCCTGGACGATGGCTCCACAGTCATAGGCTCTCAAACCATGGTCCAGGACGTTATAGATGTAAGCAAGGGGGATAAGAGGGCCATCAGAGGCAGGGTGCTGGATACCTTCAACTCTCTGGGGGATGCCTTGGTTACCGTAGCATTGGAGGTGCCTCCGGAAGCTCTAGAGGAGTTGAGTTCAGAGACCCCCGATTTTGGGATAAGTTTAGAGATATTTAGCGGTCTAGAGATGGTAGCAATTACTCTGGATAAGAGGGGCGAGAACATATCCGCAGAAGTCCAGCTGGGCTTTGCCGAAGAAGAGACCGCCGCCGATGCTGCCGAGGGCATAGGAGGGCTACTCAGCTTCATCAAACTCTTCATAGATAATCAGGACATAGCGCAACTAATAGACAGTATAGAAGTTGACGCTCTAAGAACAGAGGTGACCTTAAGCCTTAAGATCACTATAACTGAGATACTGAACCTGATAGAGACATTTGAGGGATTTTAAACCTTAAGGCCGGCATGGGACAGTAGGGACAAATCACTCCCTTAACTAAGGCGCCATTGCTTGACCACCATGAGGGCCTGTGCTAGAATGCGCTAGGAAACAGCTATACGGTGAGCGTCGCCTAGCGGTTAAGGCGCCAGGTTGTGGCCCTGGAGATCGAGGGTTCAAATCCCTTCGCTCACCCCATAGATAAAAAGTTGACGGAAGTCGGCTAGTCAGCCTTAAAATGATATTGTCTCTAATCAGCTTTGATAATATATAGAGAACTAATGATACGCCCAAAAGCGCCCGTAGCTCAAAGGATAGAGCATCGGTCTTCGGAACCGAGGGTTGGGGGTTCGAGTCCCTTCGGGCGTACCAAGGAAGGGGGTGATCTATCAAAGCAGAACCTAAATCCCTCATATTAAAAGTAATGGCTTAGCCACTTCCACCGTCATACAAAAAACGTTCTTCAAAATGGAAAAGAGGGTATATTGACAAACACAGACGGAAGCTCATCAACGGAAAGAGTAGCCATATTTATCGATGGCAGCAACCTGTATCACGGCCTTAAAGTCAACCTAGGAAAGACCAATCTGGATTTCAATCGCTTCTCCCGACACCTATGCGGGGAGCGCCGGCTGGTGCGTACGTACTATTATACTGCCCCCACGGATCAGAACATTGATCCGCTGCGATTTGCCGAGCAGCAGAAATTTCTAGCAAGCCTGTATATGACGCCTTATCTAGAGGTAAAACTGGGACGATTGGTTTATAGGGGAAAAGTCGCCATGGAGAAGGGGACGGACATTAAACTCGGCACCGACATGCTGAGCCTGGCCTTCAAAGACATGTATGATGTGGCCATACTGGTTACCGGGGATGGCGACTTTGTGGATGTGGTGCGGGCGGTAAAGGATCTGGGCAAATACGTGGAGAACGCCTCCTTCAGAAGCCAGCTATCCCAAGACCTATTGCAGGCTGCAGACCGCCTAATTGAGCTGGACAAAGACTTCCTGACGAACTGCTGGCAGGATAGCCCTGAGCCCGTCGAAATTTCCTCAAAAGCCATTAACGCAGCCAAGAGCCGAGGACGCGGTTCAGCACGCAAAAGGACTAGGGGTACTTCCTCTAACCCCAATGAAAGGCGTACCCAAGAAAGCGGCCAGGCCAGCAACCGATAAATTTTGCTTTTTATCCCCCCTTGATGGGTCTTGACATCGGGGGGGGTATCCATTTATTGTAGCGTTTAGGAGCATCTCCAACTTCTTTCCAACCTCTTTCACCGCTGCGGGAGGGTTCTAGAATATCCTACATTAGGGAGGTATCTCATGAACTTGGGCAACCTCAGGATTAATGTATTAAAGGATGGCACCATCAAGTTCGACGGCGGCGGCATGTTTGGTATAGTACCCAAGGTTTTATGGGAAAGGAAGATACGCTGCGATAGGAAAAATCGAGTATCCATGGGACTGAACTGCCTCTTGATTCGTTCTAACAGCAAAAACATCCTGGTGGATACAGGAGTGGGACGCAAAGAGTCAGAAAAGACCAAGGAAAATTACGGATTATCGGTAGGCAAACTGCTGAGAGGCCTCAAAGACTACGGCCTTACCGCAAGAGACATAAATATAGTGCTCCTTTCCCACCTCCACTTTGATCACTGTGGCGGCGCCACCAAGTTGGACTCCAAGGGTAGAGTGGTGCCCACCTTCCCCAAGGCCACCTATTTCGCCCAGAAGCTGAGTTGGGAAGACGCTACTGACCCCAATACCAAGGGTGCCTCAGGGTATCACCCCGACGATTTCATGCCTATATTTGAAAGAGGACGGCTAGAGCTTCTGGATGGTGATGCCGAGATCATTCCCGGGGTTAGCGTTAAGCTCACCAATGGCCATGCCAGCGGACATCAAATAACCATACTAGGCTCGGGTAGACAAAAGGTGGTTTATCTGGGCGAGCTCATCCCCAGCCACTACCATTTACATCCCCAGTACATATCGGCCTTCGACCAGTACCCTATGGAGACCCTCAAGCTTAAACGAGAGCTTATTCAGCAGGCGGAAAAGGAAGGGTGGTTGGTGATTTTCGGTCACGATCCCGTAGAGGCGGCTGGCTATGTGGAAAGCAGGAATGGCCAGGTGCACTTTAAGCCGGTAACAATTTAATTCTTTAGATTGTTATCCATTATGTACGGGTCAGTAAAGTTAACCATCTACTCCGATTATATTTGACCTTGGTGCTATGTGGCAGCAGTTAGGCTGCGCAGGGTTAAAGAGGAGTACGGCGATAAAGTGATCATAGGGGTGAAAAGCTTTCCCCTCTACCCCGGGCACGCCCCCCAGCGTTTAATTAACCCCCACAGCATAGAAGGCAGGCGCCGGGCCTCTGAGGCAGAGGAGGATGCTAAGATTACACCCTGGGACGAGTCCCTCTATTACCCATCCTCCAGCATGCCAGCTCTGGAGGCGGCCAAATGTGCCGCCCTTCAAGGAGAGGAAGCGTTTGAGCGTTACGACCTAGCCATTTTTGAGGCCTTTTTCCACAAGAGCAAAGATATCAGCCAGCGCGATACATTGCTGGAACTAGCCGAAACGGCTGACCTGGATATGACCAAATTTGCAGCCGATCTTGATGAGGGCGGTCAAAGGGAAAAGGTTTTGACAGACTTTGAAGAGGCTAAGAGCAGCTTCGGCCACATGGTAACGGGTGTCCCCTTCGTTACCCTCGAGGACAAATATCCTTTAGTAGGGGCCATGCCCACCGAAGTTTATCGTCGCGTGGTGGAGAGTGCCTTAAATCCCTCTTAACGCTCCTATTCCGCCACGAAAGAGCTTACTATCTCATCCACCGTTTCTTGATGTTCCTCAAAGGCGGCAGTTTGTCCTATGGCTTCTATAACGAACACCTCTTCTACACGCCTCACTAGAACTGTTTGATAGGTGTTTTCCCCTGAGTCCGGGGCAGCGGTAAACACCAACTGGCGGCCTTGTGTTCCACTCGCCAATATTACATCCGATTCAGAAACCAGTTGGAAATTGGATAAGGGTTCGTACCGGTTGACCTTCAAAACCCCCATATACTCTTCCAGAGACATGCCCTGCGGCACATTAACTAAGAGCACCTGAATGACTATATCTCCGGGCCCCGATACCCTGAAGATGGCCTCCTTGCCTTTATCCTCTAGGGCCCATCCCTCGGGGAGGGTCACTGAATATCCCTCTGGCCCGCTGAGTACGCCCGGGGTAACAGTAGGCACTGATGTCGGGGTTAGGGTGGGAGCTGGGGTAGGAGTGCCAGCGGGAGTGGAAGTAGGGGTAGGCTCAAGGATTGGGGTGGGACTCGGGGTGGGGCTAGGAGCAGCCGTAGTGGTCGGAGTTTCGGGCACGGTGGTAGCTGTAACTACTATCTCTTCTCCTTGACAGGCTGTTGCCAATAGGCCCAAGATAGCCAATAAGCCTATGGCCGTCCATCGTCTTCCTTTTCTTATCATAAAGAACATTTACTCCTCCATATATGAATGATTCTGAATTTCTGACTCCTCCAGCCGGCCCCAGAGCCCTTCTTGAGCCTTATCGGTTAGGAGAACCTGCGTAGGTCTATTTCTAAGGGGCTCAACGCTTTCAGTGAACACCCTGATATAGTTATCTGTTAGCCCCGCCCAAAGCCTTTTCCCATCCTCTTCCCTCTCCTCCTCCCACAGGACCTTCATTCGGCGGCCTATGAAACGTCGTCGGAAGTTCTCCGCGCTACGTCGCCCCTGCCCCATCATTAACCCTACTCTCTCCTTCTTTACCGACTCCTTCACTTGATGCGCCATCTCGGCAGCCATGGTGCCCGACCTGGAGGAATAGGAAAACACATGCATGGCAGCATAGCCCACCCGCCGACAGAACTCATAGCTCTCCCAAAACTGCTCCTCCCCCTCCCTCGGGAAGCCCACCATCACATCGGTAGTTATGGCTATATCGGGAACAGCGCCTCGCAGGGCCTCCACAGCCTTCATGTATTCCCCGAGGGAATACCTTCGCCTCATATCCTTCAGGACTCTTTCGCTGCCGCTCTGAAGGGCCATGTGCACATGCCGGCAAAGGCGAGGGTCGGCCCAGCAGGCAAGTAGCCTGGGGGTTAGATCCTGAGGTTGAATGGATGAGAGCCGTAGTCTCTCTATGGCTGTATCAGCAAGGATGCGCTCCACCAACCCGTGCAGTCGTCCATCATAGTCAGGATTATTTCTAGAGGATAACGTGGGAGGATATAAGCCGTAGGAACCTATCTGAGGTCCCGTGAGAACCACCTCCTTATATCCTTCGGCCACCCTGGCCTTAATTTCCTCCACCACCCGGGTGATTGGGACGTTGTTCTCCCGACCTCTAGTAAAGGGTATGATGCAGAAGGAGCAAAACTGATTACAACCGTCCTGAATCTTGACAAAGGCTCGCGTCCTAGCGGCATAGAAGATAGGGGTCTCCTCTTCAGGGCTAAGGAGCGGAGCACCTCCGTGGGAGGGCCTTAAGGTCTGCACCATATCCACAAGGCCTTCCTTATCATTGTTGCCCACAACCAGGGTAATCCCTTGGATGGAGGCTATCTCCTCAGGGGCCCGCTGAGCGTAGCAACCCGTAGCAACTATTAGGGCCTTAGGGCTGAGTCGGTGAGCCCCCCGCAACCACTGACGGGCCTTACTATCGGCGGTTTGAGTAACAGTGCAACTGTTCAGGATATAGATATCGGCTGTTTGGCGGGCGTCCACTACCCTATAACCCGCTTCATAAAAACGCCTTGCCAGAGCATCGGCCTCTGCCTGATTTAGCTTACATCCGTGACTAGCTATGGCGATGGCAGGTGTTCTCTTTTCAGCCTCTTCAACCTTCAAGTCTTGGTTATCCTTTCTTGGATGGGCCCCGCAGACCCATCGCCTTCTCCATCACAAAGGACAGCTACATAACAATCTCATAAGCAACATTACGATGTATTGTAGAGGCGATACTATATCTCGTCAAGTAGGCATACTCAATAGCAGAAAGATTAATCGCTTTAGTCCGCACTATTGCTAATCTCTATTTCATCTATGTCCTGAGCACAGAAGGTATTCAATAATGGGATCGCCATTTTATCGGCTTCTTGTCTTAACGTGTTATACTGTCTACGACAACTTAATATAGCCTTCTCTTTTAGCTATATTGCCGTTACTCTTCTTACAAACTTTTATATGAGGAAATCTACGAAAGGTAGAAAACATGCAGCAAGCCATTCCTTACAGATCTAAGGAGGAGGAGGCCCGCAGGCCACACCAGCAATGTTAGCCAGGCAACTCATCCCCAAAATCCGTAAAATCCTATTAATCGAGCCTCCTAACAACCTCTTTGTGGGCTTCAACGCCACGGTGTTAGTGGAGCCTCTAGGATTGGAGTATATAGCAGGCAGCATATCTGATCTAGCAGACGTCAAGATCCATGATATGAGGGTTGACTCTAAACCTTTAAAGGAAGTCCTTTATGAATGCCAGCCGGATCTGGTGGGAATAAAGGAAGGCTACACCGTGGATGTCCAATCCGTGAAAGAGGTGGCCAGACAGGTTAAAGAGATTAACCCGGATGCCCTAGTGGTAGTGGGCGGTCACCATGTCAGCTTGTCTCCTCAAGATGCCTTTACAAAAGATATCGACGCTATTGTAATAGGCGATGGTGAGGACGTTTTTCGAGAGATGGTTGAAAAGGTGAACCGATACGGAGATTTAAGCCAAGTTCAGCGTTATGCAATGATTATAAACAACGATATTAGCTACCGCATTCGGAGGTTTATCTCCAGGGATGAGTGGGAAAGCGATCCATCGAAGATATTCCCCCTTAAAGCCGCTGTAGGCAGGGAAAATAAACCCGGGTGTCCAATAGCCATCTCAAGAAGAGAGACCGACTCACTCTACATGAACAGCAGACCAAAGCCTTTAAGAGCCTTGGTGGATGGTTACAGGAAATTCTATCATTTTCTCTACCATATCTCCCCTTTCTCCATAGAAACCACCAAGGGCTGTCAATATAGATGCAGCTTCTGCTCCGTCTGGGTTTTCCATACCGGCGAGCACAAGGAGCAGAGCGTTTACCGGACTATGGAAGACCTAGCCTCGTTGCCACCTAACTCCTGGGTCAACTTAGTAGATGATTTGGCCTTCCAGTATCCCGCCACGGCTATGCAATTTGCTAAAGAGGTGACCCAGTTAAATTGTGGCCACCGGTTTTGGGCTCAGGTTCGAGCAGACAATGTAGTTAGACATCCCAAGGAGTTCGAGGCTCTAGCCTCGGCGGGATTAGACACGGTCCTAATCGGTTTAGAATCCGTTAGTCAGAAAGAGCTCAATGAATATCGTAAAGGGAGCAAAGTGGACGATAACCTCAAAGCTATTAGCTTTTTGAAGAGCCTGGGAGTTAGGATTTGGGGGACTCTCATGGTTAGACCATCTTGGACAGAGGACGATTTCAAGGAGCTGGAAGAGTTTGTATATTCTACAGGAATCGACTATCCAAACTACACCATTCACACCCCATTACCAGGAACACCAGATTACAAGCTCTACCAAGAGCAACTCATCACCGAGAATCCTACCCTTTTCGACTTCCTTCATACGGTGATGCAACCCAAGCTGAAACCCCAGGACTTCTACGAGAAGTTCGCCTCTCTTTGGAGGACTGTTGGAGAGGGAGGATTAGGTCGGGTCAGGGGAATGGTACAGGAAGTGTCCACCAGCCGAGACAGTGTAATAAGGTTTTTGAAACAGTACAAAACCCTCTCCAAAGTCGAAACCTATCAACGTGGGATCGAGCTTCTGGAGAGACACGGCTCCGAGGCTAAAGCCTAATCGCCTCGAACTTTCCATAGATGTGAGCCCTATGAGGACGGGCAACGCAGCCAGGAATCGAGTAGTTGTTACAGGTATAGGGATTATCAGCCCCCTGGGCCTGGATTTAACCTCCACTTGGAAGGGATTGACCTCCGGCACATCCGGAGTGGACTATATCTCCTCCTTCGATCCCGAATCCTTCAGTACTAAGATAGCCGCCCAAGTTAAGAGCTTTATACCCACAGATTACCTAACCCCAAAGGAAGCCAAGCACATGGATCGCTTTGTCCAGTTTGCAGTGGTTGCCAGCCGACAGGCGATGGAGCAGGCGGCTTTGAAGATAAATGGGGCCAACGCCAATGATATTGGAGTAATAGTTGGCAGTGGCATAGGAGGCATAAGCACCCTCTCTCAACAGTTCCAGGTGCTTTCCCAGAGGGGCCCTTCCCGTGTAAGCCCCTTCCTAGTTCCCATGATGATCTCCGATATGGCCGCCGGACAGGTATCCATAGACCTAGGAGCCAAGGGGCCTAACTTCTGCACCACCTCTTCCTGTTCCAGCGGGGCCGATGCTATAGGAATAGCCTCAGAGCTCATAGCCAGCGGCGACGCCCAAGCCATGATTGCCGGGGGCAGCGAGGCTCCCATAACGCCCATCGCCTTAGCCGGGTTTGGCTCGGCCAGGGCCCTCTCCACCCGAAACCATGAGCCTCAGAAGGCCTCCCGCCCCTTCGACGCCCAGCGCGATGGCTTCATTATAGGCGAGGGAGCAGCCATACTGGTCCTGGAGAGCCTCTCCTTTGCTCAAGGCAGAGGAGCCCTCATACTGGCGGAGTTGGCGGGCTATGGGGCTTCGGGAGATGCCTATCACATAACCCAGCCGGCGGAAAAGGGTGAGGGAGGCGCCAGGGCCATGCGTACGGCCCTTAGAAAGGCCAAGTTGACCCCTGAGGATATCGATTATATCAACGCTCACGGCACCTCTA
>JAZGDP010000023.1:0-8241 GCA_036477885.1 Dehalococcoidia bacterium | reverse complement strand
GCCGACCGGGGCATGAGAGGTACACTGACGGTGGTATCCGCTGCCTCGGCGCAAGCTATCCTGCCCTCCCAGGGGCCCGCCCTCGATTTTGTGCTGACCAATCAGGATAGTCAATGCGAGTTTTGCGGTAGAGAAAAGCCCGTGGAACTCTTCCAAGCCAATTGCCCAGACTGCCCCACGGCGAACTTAGAGGAGGTTGAACCACAGGGTCACGTCCATTCCCATGGGGTGGCGCTCTACCATGTTCGTGACTTCAGTCATCTCGCCCAGGCGCTTTTGGTAGATCAGGAAGGAGAAGTTCGGAGGGCCTATCTGGGCGTTCCCATAGATGATCAGGTTTTCTCCATTGCAGACATGGTCAGCGACGTAAAGCTCTTGCTAAGCTCATAGTAGAGGTAACTACGTATGCCCATAGACATCCCTGTCATTGGAGCACGGTCGGCTGTCTGGATGGCGGCTCAGCTCCATCTCTTCTTTGCGGCCTTCGTCCTGGGAGCGCCCATCTTCATTGTCCTTTGCGAGTACCTGGGCGCTGCTCCGGGCCGTCGTAACTGGCGCGTCCGCCTTCCCATCGCTGGGGCCCTTGTAGTCCTCGCCCTCTTGGCAGTCATCTTCGCCGGGGCCTTCACTGACCGCGTCATCATCCTCCTGGCCGCTGCTCTTCTACTGGTGGTACTCCTCTACATCCGTCCTACAGGGGATGCCCGTTACGAGCGGTTGGCAAAGGAGACGATGAAGGTGGTGGCTATCGCCTACAGCCTCACAGCCCTTACCGGCGCTGCCTTTGGCTTTGTTCTCATGGGCTCTTACAGCAATGTGATGGCGCATCTCTTCGAGCGGCTTGGGCCAGTCTTCGGTTTATATATCTCCCTTTTCTTTGTAGAGACCATCCTGATGTACCTCTACTGGTACACCTGGGAGCCCCTGGCACAACGCAAGGGGGTCCATATCTCTATCGGTGTAGTGTTGAATGTGGTAGGCACTGTAGTGATGCTGTTGATGAATGCCGTTGGATCCTACATGATGACGCCACCGGAGGCCGCGGAAACCGCCAGTGTCTGGACCCTGGTGAACAACGCTACTTGGAGCGGGCTGAACCTGCACCGCTTCATCGCCAACATTACCTTTGGTGGCTTCATGGTAGCTCTCTTCGCCGCCTTTATGTTCCTGACCTCCAAGAAAGATGAGGATCGCTCTTTCTACGACTGGATGGGGTTCACCGGAAACTTCATCGGTGTGGCGACCTTGTTGCTCCTTCCACTGGCAGGCTACATCTTGGCTAAGGAGATCTTCCTATACGACGCCACCATCGCCACCTTCATGATGGCGGACAAGCTCTCCAGCTTCTTTGTGATGCAGGGCCTCCTGGTAAGCCTGTTGTTCCTGGGGGCCAATTACTACATGTGGATGAGCATCCGCCGCATCACGGGAGCAGAGTCTTATATGGGTTACATGCGACCAACCTTTGCGGTGATCTTCGTGGCCACAGTGATCTGGGTAACCCCCCAGAATTTCTTGCCGGACCTGACCAGCCCTATCCCCGAGGGTATCAGTGAGGAGGCCATCTTCATCCCCGAGCGGGCCGCCTTCATCGGCCTGATGATGGCCAAGGCCTTAGCGGTTACAGCGATCATCATGTTCACCTTCTTGACCTATATGGTATATCGGCGAGCTATGGCTCAGGGGAAGATCCGGTGGGGCGAGATTCCTCCTCAGGCCCAGTATGCACTAGTTTTCATCCCGGCGGTAGCGGTGTACCTTATGGGGCTCATGGGGGCCATACGAGAGCTGGCCCGGCAAGACTGGCATGTATATACCGTTCTTCGAGACACGACCCCTTACTGGTACACCCCACCTCTGGCTCACACCAGCGTAATGGTGGGTATTGTCACCCTAATATTCTTTACCCTCATGGCTTTCATCTTCTGGATCGGGTTTAAGCTAGGCAAGACAGACTAGGAGGCACTAGAAATAATGGCAGATCGCCTGGAGCATCCTTCGATATTTCAAGGGATGCGAAGACCCCTCAAGAGATTGGGGGATCTCAAGACGTTATTGGGGATCTCTGTAGGGTTGCTGATCATTATCTGGGTGCTGCTTCCCTTGTTGCCAGAGGGGACGGGGCTCAGGTTCGGTATGGGATACAGGATATTTTTCACCGCTATGCTGCTCTTGGGCACTGTTTTCTTCTGGTTTCTCGGGAAGGACAGAATTCCCCATCCTCGGAGCACGGTGGGTGTGGTGGGTACTCTCAGCGGCGTCTTCCTTTTGACGGTGACTCTCTTGGTAATAGCAGGGGTAGTCTATCCCCAGTTCGAACTGCCGCGTACTTCAGAGGAGGTTGCCCAAGAGGCAGCGGAACGGGGCAAAGAGCTCTTCTCCAACGCTACTCCGCCGTGCATCCAGTGCCACTCCATCTCGGGCAGGGGTGGGACCAGGGGTCCAGAACTCACCCACGTGGCGTCGCGCGCAGGGGAGAGGGTGCCCGAGCTCTCGGCCGAGCAATACCTTCTTGAAAAAGTGAGTGCAGGAGCCTCCTACCAATACAACGTGCCTGAGTACGTCCCTATAATGCCCCAGTTTGAAAAGCTCCTAACCGAGGAGCAACTGGCAGACTTAGTGGCCTACCTTATATCTCTAGAGTGACGATCGAGGAAAACAGCAATTACTTAGAACATGAATAAAACGCTTTCGGGCATAAAGGGAAGAGTAACGTTGCTATTAATAGGGGCGGCTCTAGTCGGCGCAGCGGTATTGGTACGCGTGTGGCTGGCGGCATCAGGGGGATACAGCGAAGGGGGCTTGTCGACGGCCTTGCGGGTTGGAAGCGTTGTTGCACTGGCAGGTGGCTTCCTTTTGGCAGGTGTAGCAGTGGCTTGGCCCATGCGTAGGCCGAAGGATCATGGAAAGCCCAGCAGTAGTGATAGTTCGTGAGGGGCTTTGAGAGAGCAGATACCATCATGACGCAACATAGCTACCCCGTTCCCGAATCAGCCCGTCGGAACGTCCCCTGGAGGCACGTCTGGATAGCGCTGGCCATTAGTGTGGCTGGGACTACTATCTTGGGTGGTGGCCTGTTCATCATTCAGCAAAACGTCTGGTGGATAGCTCTCGGCGGTATCGTATCCCTATTCGGCGGCAGCATTTACCTGGGCTGGCGCAGTGGGGAGTCAGAGCCCTTGTACGGCGCCCTCCTGGCCATCCTCTACTTCGGGCCCGCGGTGGGTATCCTCTTCGGTGGCATGTTGGCCAACGTCGAGGAGTTCGATCCACTGCCAGGGCTCGGCAGAGGAGACTCAACCTTCTTCTTCGTCTGGCCCCTGCTCCAACTGGTAGCCAGCGCGGCGGGGGCTGTGATAGGGGGCCGGCTAGACAGGTCACATAACCCAAAGGAATGACAATACTTCCAAAGCCCAAGTAGAAAATTAAGTATGAGCCAACCCAGACAAGGGTGAAATTAAAGGAAAGTGTTTAGGGTGACCTATGGATATTCCGGAATATGAGAAAATACTTGTTGCGGTAGATAATTCGCCGTTCAGCGACGCCTGCTGTACGGCAGCAGTGTCGCTAGCCCGCGTCTTCGGAGCTGAGATAGTAGGCACCCATATCTACGCCGCCCGTATGCATGAGCGCAGGTTCCGCCAGATGGAAGCCACCCTGCCGGAGGAATACCTGGCGGACGAAGAGCTGGAGCGCCAGCGTGCCATCCATGACTCACTTATCGCCTTAGGCCTTCAACTCATTTCCGATAGCTACTTGGACAAGCTGGAGAGGCACTGTCAGCAGGCAGAGATTCCTTTCACCCGGAGGACCTTCGATGGGAAGAATTGGGAGCGACTGGTAGAAGAGATCAGCGCCTCGAACTACGACCTGGTAGTCATGGGCGCCAGAGGACACGGAGCGGTCCGGACCGACACGGTGGGTAGCGTTTGCCTGCGGGTGCTTCGCCGCATACGCACCGATGCCCTTGTAATTAAGGAGCTGGAGGCTTTCAAGGACGGGGCGGGCTGCCCCATTATGGTGGCCCTGGACGGGAGCCGAGAGGCCTTCGGGGCCTTGCGGGTGGCGCTGGCCTTGGGAAAGGCATACGGAAGGCCCGTGGAAGCCGTTGCTGCCTACGATCCCTACTTTCACTACGCCGTCTTCTACAGCATGGTCCAAGTGCTCTCAGAGGAGGCAGCACGAGTATTCCGCTTCAAGGAACAGGAGCGGCTCCACGAAGAGATTATCGATACCGGGCTGGCCCGTCTCTATCAGACCCACCTAGAGGTGGCGCGACGTTTAGCTGACACCGCAGGCATCAAGCTCACCACTACCTTGCTAGCTGGCCGAGCTGCTGATGAGCTGTTGGCTTACGTCAAGAAAGTGCATCCGTGGCTGCTACTATTAGGGCGCATCGGCGTTCACAGCCGAGAGGAGATGGACATTGGTAGCGTCACAGAACACATCCTTCGCTTCGCCCCCTGCAATTTGCTGATCGGAAGCCGCCGGTTCAGCCCGCCTCTGGAGACGTGGGCACAAACAACGATACGCTGGACCGAAGAGGCGATGAGGTTATTGAAGCGGGTGCCCTCTGAACATCAAAGCGCCATGCGACTAATGGCACACCGCCTGGCCTTGGAGCGGGGCCATACAGTGGTAACAGCTTCCCTAGCTAAGGAGAGCCTGGAATCGTTGCGCCCATGCAAGGAAGGGCTAGAGCACATGGGCCAGGCTGCCCTTTACGTGGCAGTGGAGGCGCTTCGGCAAAAGCCCGGCAAGGTCTACCTGTGTCGCAAGTGCGGCCATGCTATCCACGGGCACCGACCAGTAACCTGCCCCGTATGCGAGACCGCAGGCGACGATTTCCTCACGGTGGACAGGGACGCCCTGGAAGCCGCGGCGCTAGCCCAGGGGGGTTTCCTTGAGAAGCAGACCTTCGATGGAACGTCCCTGCGCTGGGCTCGTGCAGCCTTAAGGGCCCTTCATCGTATCCGAGACCCCTATCAACAGCGTCGGGCCCGACTCCGCATCGAGAAGGAGGCGCGCCACAAGAAGCTACCCATTATCACCCTGGAGTTCGCCCTACGCAGCCTACAGGCCTTACAGCTGGGGCAGCAGGAAGATGGCACAGCCAGTCCATCGCTGGGTCAGAGGGAGGCTGACGGATGAACAGTCTCCTACACAGGTTACGGCCCGACGTCTTCTTCATAGTCCTCTACCTCGTAGCAGGGCTACCCCTCTGGGTGTGGGCCTACATGAAAGACCCGTTGCCACTGATGAACTACTATCCGACCTGGCCCAACTTCCTCGCCTACGTAGTGGCCAGCCCCCTTGCTGGGTACCTGCTTTGGCGCAGAAACCCTCGAGCTCGCCTTGCGATTTACGTATTCCTTACCTTTGATGTGGCCCGGTCTATCCGCTTCGCTCACTGGTTACCCCTGGCGATTGATATTGCAATCATCCTGTATCTACAGACGCCTGCCATGCGGCGTCTTTATCCCTCGATGTGGAGCCGACGAAAGCAGGTGTGGCATCGCTGGGCCCGCAGATCCCGTGAATAAGGAGGCTCTTATGGACTACCGACCCCGTGTCGTCTCATGGAACATCACCGGAGCGTGCAATCTTCGCTGCGCCCATTGTTACCTCGACGCAGGCAAGCGCTGGCCTGGTGAGCTCAGCACGGAGGAAGGGATCCGGCTCATCGACCAAATGGCCGAAGAAGGAACGGAATTGCTCATTCTCACCGGCGGGGAACCCCTCTTGAGAAAGGACCTCTGTACCCTAGCCCAACATGCTACTACTAAAAGAATCGCCGTGGTGCTGGGGACGACAGGGACGCTCATCAATAGGTCTGTGGCAAAGGATCTGAAGCAGAGCGGCGTAGTGGGTGTGGGCATCAGCATCGACTCCCTTGATCCTGCCAAACACGATGCCTTCAGGGGGGCCCCGGGGGCGTGGCATCGGGCCCTGAATGGGATCGAAGCCTGCCGCGCAGAAGGACTAGACCTGCTAGTGCACACCACCGCATTGAAGATGAACTACGAGGAGATACCGGCTCTAGCACAGTTTGCCCATGACAGGGGGGCACGGGCCTTTCACCTGTTTTTCCTGGTGTGTACCGGGCGAGGAGAGCAGCAGACCGATCTCTCGCCCCAAGAGTACAGGGGTCTTCTCTCCTTTCTACTGGATGCCCAAGGCAGCTATCCCAACATGATGGTGCGTGCCCGTTGCGCTCCTTATATCGGGCGGCTAGCCCAGGAGCAAGAGGCCACGCTCTCTTGGAGCGCTGGATGTCTCGCCGGCACCAGCTACTGTCGTGTGACTCCCACAGGTGATGTTACACCCTGTCCCTACCTGCCCCTGAAGGCAGGAAATGTGCGGGAGAGCAGCTTTGGAGCCATCTGGAGCTCTTCTCAAGTCCTTTCCCGCCTCAGAAACCCGCTGTTGAAGGGCAAATGTGGCCGTTGCAACCTGGCTCGGATGGAGAATCCTATATGCATAGGGTGCCGAGCCAGGGCCTTCGCCCTTAGGGGAGATGAGCTGGAAGAGGATCCCTGGTGCATGTTCGGGCCCCAGCAAGAGGAGATTAGACCGCAGGCGGCCCTCTCGTGGACGCCAGAGGCATCGGCACGGATAGATCGCATCCCTCGATTCATTCGGGGACGTGTGAAGCAGGGCGCAGAGGCCTACGCCCGTAAGCACGGAGTCTTGCAGATCACTCCACAGCTTCTGGACGAATTCCGTGCCAGGGCCTTCGGTAAAGGTCACACCTCATACAAAGGATAACCACGATATGGTGCTCTCGAGCTTTTGCTGAGCCTCTACTCCATCTCTGCCTTGGTCCTCTAGCATCGTGGGTTTGTGCGGCTCTTTTGCCTGCGATACCCCCAGTGTAACCGCTCCCTTCGGCGCGGTAGAGCCGAGGGTAAGGGATATAGATCGTCCCTGAGTTCACTCGGTGGTTCGTTGCGGCGCTAAAACGCGCACTGGAGATTCTTAATCACCTCTATTAAGCCCACAGAGCGATTTGTCAAGAGGTCAGCGCACGGGATTTGCAACCATTTATCGGGAGTGGTGAATTCCAACCAATGTGGTCGACCCCGCATCACGAGCCAGGGTAGTGGCATTCCAAAGTTGGCTGGGTGTTGAAGATGCGCAGGTTCTAGTGCGACTCACTGATGAAGCCATGTTTAGTACCGACCACGGCGATGGCTTCGGTGCAATGAGCGATTCAGCGTATTGAGTCGCTCAGCGACCAAGATATATTGGGAGCGGTGGCTAGAATACCAACTGGTGAACCTTGGCGGAGTGAAGCTGAACGGCCCTTGCAAATCGTTCGTTGGCTGGCGTATAAGAGAGACCCAATATACGAGGTGATGGAAGCGTGGCTTTAAATGTAGATTCGCAAGGGTATTTCTCCCTCCTCAGATGGCGAAGCGAAGCAGTCGTTCAAGACAACAAACCACCTCTTCCTTCTCAGGATATTCACCTAGAATCGATTTTCGTCGCCAGTCTGTTACTCGTAGCTGAGAAATTCGTGCTTTGGGAAATAGCTCATCAACCATCATGGCGTTATGCCTTCTAAGCCTTTGTACAAGGATTTATATCCGGTATTACCCAGATCAGGTCTAGGGATCGATGGCATCGGTAGGGCCATCCTCTCAGCCTGGCTCACCAAGCTCCCTTAAGGCACTTATTTTCATATCCTGTGTCAACAATGCCAGTGGCCTCGACTATTTGGCAGAAATTTGAAAGGTTCAGCCATATTGGACTATAATTGAGGGGGCGTATGGTCCTAAG
The DNA here is from genome assembly GCA_036477885.1 of Dehalococcoidia bacterium. GTDB lineage: Bacteria > Chloroflexota > Dehalococcoidia > JAZGDP01 > JAZGDP01 > JAZGDP01. Next base: position 459 of record JAZGDP010000023.1, on the reverse strand, counting down.
AGTAGGATCAAGGCTATGAAGTTAAGAGTGAGGAAATAGCATGCCTGAGCTGTTAGAGCTGTTCTCCAGTACCGAAGATGGCGTCTACGCCGTGAACTCGGACCAGGAAATCATCCTCTGGAACAAGGGGGCAAAAAAGATTCTAGGGTACCGGAGGGAGGAGGTCATAGGGCGTAACTGCTATGATCTCCTCGCCGGCAAGGATGAAGCAGGGAACGTTATTTGCACTCAGGACTGTCAGGTGATGCAAAAGTTAGAGCTAGGTCCAGCCTGGAATGATACGGGTTTTGTATTCACCAGGTTAGACGGAAGGCCTTTAGACCCCTCTAAGGTATCCGCAGATTTCAGGCGCACAGCTGATGCAACTAAATTGCATAATATGCGGTTCCATGACTTGCGCCACACTCACGCATCCATTATGCTTAAAGCGGGCGTTCACCCCAAGGTTGTCAGCGAGCG
>JAZGDP010000229.1:0-6689 GCA_036477885.1 Dehalococcoidia bacterium | reverse complement strand
ACTCCTTATTCTTTGTTTGCTTTCAGCTATCTAGGGCTACGTCACCACCCGGACCAGGAGGACGATGCCGAACAGGACGATGAGGTAGGACCCTGTGGCTGCCACGAAACCGTTGGTGATCCCACTCGTCTTCTCCCGGAATGAGGTCATGCTCCGCGACACCTTCCGTCGCTCCATACCGCCGACTATGAGGGCGCCGATGCCCACCGCCGGTAGTACGCGGGCCAGGCCGTAGACTCCCAGCACGATGGCGCCGTACACAGGGTTAGCCGCTGCCGCTACCCAGCCTAAGAGGATGTAGTAGGTGGGCATAGGGCAGCCCATGCCCAGGCCAGCCCCCATGGTGCTCCCTAACACCAATGACCGCCGGTATGGCTTGTCCTGGTTGGGCATGTTGGGACTGCGGACCCTGCTCGTCAGGCTGGGCAGGTGGATGATCCCCACCTGGCTCAGGGCGTAGCCGATGGCAAGGACGCCAATGAGGGAGTAGAGGACGACGGCGAAGCCCATCTTCGCCGACATTGAGTCCAGCAGGCCGAGGATGGCATCGCCTGCAAAGCCGAGGCCAACTCCGACGGCTGCTAGGGGCAGGACGCTCGCTGCGACGAACACCAGGCTTAGAGCCGCCCGCTGCGGCAGCCCCTTTCGTGAGCTTAAGATCGACGGCATGGCGAACACTGCGGGGAAGCCGCAGGGCAGAACGATCATGGTGGCGCCGATGATGAGCGCAGCCCCCACTGCTATGAAAGCGCCGGGGTTGCTTGCCGAGGCGGCCGAGCCCGAGACGCCGGCAAAGATGTCGGTGCTACCGTCCAGAATCCCCAGCTGCCAGCTTATGAGGGCCAGCGCCACCCCTAAGGCCAGCGCGAACAAGAACTGCCCCTTCTGACCCCCGCGGGCCCAGAGATAGCTGGCCGGTTGTACGATTGTAGTTATGCGGATCATTTTGAGCCTACTTTCCTTTTTGTCTGCGGAGCACTAGTCCTCCGGGCTGAAGCCGACCTCGTCCAGGGCGTCCCGGATCTGGTCCAGGCTGATGGCTGGCTCATCATACTGGACGCGCACCAGCTTGGTTTCCCGGTCGGTCTGGGTCACCTCTACACTGGGCAGGGCCTCCAGGATCCGCGTCACGGTATTGGCGCAGTTGCCGCAGTGAAGGGCCGGAATCTTCAGGGTAGCCGATTTAGCCATGATGATTACCTCCTTTCTGTGTCTTTTCTTCAACGTTACACCTTCCAGTCGAGGTTAAAGTCAAGGGGTTTTTGGACGATTTTTTTGTCAGTTTTCTTAGATTCCTTCTCGGACTCACTACTCCCACCTCTGCTGATGTCCAAGCCATACTCAGGCCGGCGATCCCTTGTGATGTATGACCCTAAAGACATTTGTACTCTCCTTAAATGAATTTGGACCCTCGAAATTAACTTGTTGGCTCTACGATATAGTCCTGGTACCTGAGGGACATCCTTCGACTCACTGATTTCAGGAGGATAAGAGGTTGATGCTGAGATCGACCTCCTGGTTGATAGTTGGCCATCCAGGTGGTTGGCTACAGCCCAGTGGAGCTCAGGGTGAATGGGTTTACAGATGAATTGCACCCTCTTTTTTGGCGTGCGGGTGGTGACATCGTTACGCCTTTCGCCTCGACTTCAGCCACGTCAGCGCTTCCTGCCCCTTGGCATGTATCCCCCGGTCTACGATGCTACAGATGGCCCCTTCCTTTATCCCTTGCTCCACTCGGGCGGCCGACTCTTCTCGCAGGTGGGATAGCTCCTTCTGGAACTCATCAAGCTCGCCCATCAGTTGCCCGATCTCCTTAATCTTTCGATCCAGCAGGGCCAATACATGGACGCAGGGGGCCTGCTGGGCCTCGTGAATCGCCAGGATCTCCCCGATGTCCGTGAGGGAGAAGCCGAGATTCTTGGCCTTCTTGATGAAGCTAAGCCGCTCCACGTCATTCCGGGCGTAGAGGCGGTAGCCCGAATAAGTTCTCGGGGGTTTAGGCAGAAGCCCCAGCAGCTCATAGTATCGAATGGTCTTGGTGGTCAGGCCGGTCTCCTTGGCCACCTTGCCTATAGTCAGTCCAGGTTCCATTGCTTCTCCTCCTTAACCAAACTCTGTGTTCCTTTAATGAGATGTAAGAGTCCTCGAAAAGATTCTACCTTACAGTCGACTGTAATATCAACCCGGGGGCAGACGATCGGTAATGCCCACGAGGTTGGCAAATCTGGCCCACTATAAAAGTAGGGATTGCCTCTGCTAAAATGGCATTGCGAAATAGTAAGGTACTTTAGAGTGACTTTGTGCTTACTATCTAGAGCCCTTGAGGTACGCCCAAATTTGTTACGATTAAGGGGGAAGCCTACAGACTTTCCTTAGATGGGGCCGTGAAGAATAACGACGCTGAGAAAAGGATGAAGGACTGGCGGCCTGTGGAGGAACCCCACCCTCTCATAGCCCTTGCCAAAAGGGATTTAGAGGGACTCACTATGGCCCCCTTCATAGGGCCTAAAAATCGCTTCGGTGCCCAATACTTCCAGATCTTTCTGAAGAATGAGGAAGGAGACCTCAGCACTGAGCCTTTTATTGAGGGGCTGTATAATCAAGGGCCTTTTCCAGCTCACCACTGGATCGAGATAGGGTATTTCAGTGGAAAGGTTACCTTCTCTGGTAAAAAAGGCCGCAAGAGGGTAAATTTAAAGGAAGGGGAAACTCTGCTCCTTGTGTTTCAGTCGTTAGTAGATCTGCTGCCGCCCGGGGGGCATCTGATGGTCGAGTACGAAAGCTCCACATGGCGAACCACCGAAAGGGCCCTGGAACAGGGTGTACCCCCCGCCGCCACACCCCTGGGACGGCTGATGCTCTACGCAGGCTGTAATGCAGGATTCAAGAACTGGTACTTCTCCGAGGGATGGAGCGAGGGCCCCAGAAAACTTCAGGGGTTTAAGGCCCTTGATAGAGACCACGCCCGCTCCAAACTCCTTGAGACCGTCGCTGAACTCCTGGAACTCATTTCCAAGCCTATCTCAGGGGGGGAGCTTCAGAGGGAGGGCAGGCGTATTGCTGTAGAGGTGGTGCAGAGGATGCACGATGAAATACAGGTGTGGCCCGGAGAGTTGGAGCAGCGTTTTCGCTTTTTGAGGCTGGGATGAAGCATATCCTAGCAGGGGAATGGAGTTTGAAATGAGCACACAGAACATAATCGAAGTGGAGAAGCTGGTGAAGATATACCCGGGGGGCATAAAGGCGGTGGACGGCATAGATTTCACCGTTCAACGGGGGGAGTTCTTCGGTTTCTTAGGGCCCAATGGCGCAGGAAAAAGCACTACCATGAAGGTCCTTTCAACCCTGTTGAAGAAGACCTCCGGGAGGGTGGTGGTGGCCAGCTATAACGTGGATAAGAATCCCGTAGAAGTGAAGCGGGCCATCGGGTTCGCCATGCAAGAGGTGGGCCTAGATGATTTAGTAACGGGCCGAGAGTTCCTGGTGATGCCGGGGCTTATTTACGGACTGCCTCGAAAGGAGGCCCAAAGTAGAACTCGAGAGCTGTTGGAGATGGTAGGCCTATCTGGTAACGCCCAACAGAGGGTGGGGACATATTCTGGGGGCATGCGCCGCCGCATCGACCTGGTGAGCGCCATGGTACACAACCCCAGCCTTCTTTTTCTGGATGAGCCTACCACCGGCCTGGACCCCCAAAGCCGATTATCCGTCTGGAAGTATCTTCAGCAACTCAATAGAGAGGGGGTAACTATTTTTCTCACTACTCAGATGATGGAGGAGGCTGACCGGCTTTGCCAGAGGATCGCCATCATAGACAATGGACGAATCGTGGCTCAAGGAGCCCCCGATGAGCTTAAAAGCGAGATAGGGGAGGATGTTATCACCATACATCTGGATTCTACCGACGATGTGGACAGCAAGGCCCAGAGGGATAGAGCGGAGAGCATGGTTAAGGAGAGAAGCTATGTACTGGAGGTCCACCCTGAGGAGGTTGGGCTGTCCATTCATGTCCGGGATGGCGGAGCCGCCGTTCCCGATTTGATGCGGCTTTTGAACGATAACGGCATAGCGGTAGCCTCGCTGTCCCTGACCAGCCCCACTCTGGACGATGTCTTTCTCAAGTATACAGGACACAAGATCAGGGAGGAACAGGGCAGTAGGTCTGAGTACGAACAGGTGACCCGGCCCTGGTCCAGGCTAAGGAGATAGCTCATGAATCTTATTGTGCAAACTTATTACATGTATGTGAGGAATTTAAGGATCTTATTACGCCTTCCTGTTGCCTTATTCCCGCCCATCTTCATCCCTGCCTTCCTCTTCTTGGTCTTTAGCGCTGCCTTTGGCGAGGTAGCCAGGTTGCCCGGATTCCCCGCTGAAGACTACAAGTCCTTCTTGGTCTCACTGATTATTTTCCAGACGGTTATATTCAGCGGCGGCGACACTGCCTTTGGGATGATGACCGATATAATGTCGGGGTACTTAGATAAGCTGTTGTTGGCCCCCATCAACCGTTTTGCCATATTGTTGGGAGCCCTCCTCTTGGCGGGCTCTCGGGCGGCCGTACAGGTTACGGTAGTGGTCCTTTTCGCCTTGGCATTAGGGGTCAACTTTGAGGGAGGGCCTGGAGGAATCGTCGCAATAATCCTTTTCGGTGGTATCTTCGGGATGGTATGGTCCTGTATAGGTATCATCATCGCCCTGCGCACAAAAAACCCTCAAGCCACCCAGGCCTCCTTCGTCCTCTTCTTCCCGGCCATGTTTCTTACTACTGCCTTCATGCCCAGGGAGCTCCTTTCGGGGTGGTTCGAGGTTGCGGTGACCATAAACCCCATTAACTATATCCTTGAGGGGGTAAGGGCTATCGTCATCCAGGGCTGGGAGTGGTCTACTATTCTCAAAGGACTTTGGGCCCTCCTGGGCATGGCAGTGGTATTGATAGGTAGCGCCACCCTGGCATTTCGGCGAGCTACAGTATGATTTTGTAGGAGCGGTAGCTTTAAAAAATGTAGATTATCCAGTCATGCATTCCGTTAATTTAGCTTGACATTGCAGGTAGGTATATCTACCCTTTCTTCAGGGAAGTATTATGTCTAATACTGTGACTGAGCTACAAGAGGTGGATGGGGCAGAGGTCACTGCTCTGCTGGACAACTCTCTGGACCTACTGTTGCCCAGCACGGAGACAGCCAAGCGAACTCCCTTTGCGGCAAGGGACACCTCTCTCATAGCCGAGCATGGCGTGTCCATGCTGGTGCAGGTCACCAAAGGCTCTAAGAAGGCGAGTTTTCTCTACGACACTGGATTGAGTAGAGATGGCCTGGTGCACAACATCGATGTGCTGGAGACAAAAATCGAAGAGATCCAGGCCATCGTCCTCAGCCACGGCCACGCCGATCACACCATGGGCTTGCTGGGATTGGTTCGACGCCGAGGAAGAAAGAGCCTTCCCCTCATTCTTCATCCCGACGTTTTCCTTAGGCGGAAGGTCGTTCCCGCCGCTGGCCCGGAGATAGATCTGCCTCCACCTAATATGGCGGATCTTCTGGCCGAGGGCATCGAGGTGGTGGAGGAGAGAGAATCGTCCCTCTTGATGGAGGGCATGGCCCTGGTTACTGGGGAGGTTCCCAGGACCACTAAGTTCGAGAAGGGGTTCCCCATCCACTACGCCGAGGTCGATGGCCAGTGGAGGCCGGACCCTCTGATCCATGACGACCAAGCCATTGTAATTAACATCAGAGAAAAGGGCCTGGTTATCCTTACCGGCTGCGGCCACTCAGGGATTATCAATATCGTCCGACGCGCCCAAGATATAACTGGAGTGGACAAGGTTTACGCCGTCATGGGAGGCTTTCATCTCACGGGAGGACTTTTCGAGCCCATAATCCCTCTCACCGTTAGGGCCCTAAAGCGAATCAATCCCAGGGTAGTGGTGCCGTGGCACTGCACGGGGTGGAAGGCCACCCACCGCATCGCCCGTTCCATGCCCGAATCTTTTATACCCAACAGCGTCGGCACTCGCTACGTGCTTTGATTGGCTAATGATGGAGCTGGGCTGCATTGCGTAACGCTTTAGACCATCTCTCCTTTATAAAGGAAGTTGCCTCTCGCTCTCCCTTTGGCCTCATCACCGATTTCGATGGCACCTTATCGGAGATAGCACCTCACCCTCAAGAGGCCGCTATCTCCCCGGTATGCCGAAATCATCTGGCATCCTTAGTTCAACGTATAGCCCTGGTGGCGGTATTATCGGGACGGGATGCCAAAGATGTTAAGGAGCGGGTGGGGCTAGATGGAATAACTTACGTGGGCCTCCACGGTTTTCAGCGGTGGGAGAAGGGGTCCGTAAGGCTTTGGGAAGGGGCTAAGGGATATCCCGATAGGATAAATGCTGTTTTGAATGAATTAGCGACCCCCCTCTCCCGGATGCCGGGAGTAAACGTGGAGAATAAGGGCCCGGTAGCCTCCATTCACTATCGCCTCGCCCCAGATCAGGAGGCCGCTCGGAGGGAGATATTACAGATATTGAAGGGCTCGCCAAAGGTTAAAGAGCTAGATGTCTCCCTGCGTAGGATGGTGGTGGAGCTGAAGCCCCCCTTAAGGGTGGACAAGGGCTCCGTATTGAGGGAGTTGGTGGAAAATAATGGCCTCAGGGGCGCCATCTGTCTAGGGGATGATGTAACCGACCTGGA
>JAZGDP010000228.1:0-7423 GCA_036477885.1 Dehalococcoidia bacterium | reverse complement strand
TGCCTCCATCTCCCCCTCGGGCTTGGGCTCCAGGCGCACGGGTGCTACCTCGAACCCGCGTTTCTCCAGGACCTCTTTAAAAGATTCGGCTACTACGAATACGACCCGAGCCCCCTTCTGCTTCAACACATCGCCTATGCCCACACAGTTGTTAGTGGGCCCGTAAGCGGCCTCGGGGAAGAAGATGATTGTTCTTTGTGCGGTCACCTGCTTTCACCAAAGGGACATTACTAGACTTCCGGCTCACCTTCCTGAAGGGCTCTTCCATTTTCGATTATATTAGCTCTCTTGTCCAGAGGCTACCGGTTATCACCAGATCATCGGCGTAGTGATGAGAAGCTCATTCTTATCTTCGTGGACAATGATGTTCTGTTCGAAACCGGCGCTCCCGACTCCAGAAGCGGCGAGGAAGGCCTCGACCCCAAGGACCATATTGGCCTTGAATACCTCTTCACTGCCGGCCTCTACGCTAATCACCGGCCGCTGCCAGGAAAGGCCGACCCCGTGCCCAAATAAGGGAAACATTTCAGATGCCTGATCTTTCTCGCCCCCAGCTTCCTGGCTCAGCCGCTCCCCAAGACGTGCAGCCTCAAGGACAGGGAGGCCGGGGTGAATCATCTCGATCAGGCGCTCGACAATGCCGGCCGTCTGTTCAATCAACCTTCGCTGTGCCTCGGAGCCTTTTCTGCCGGCTCTTGCTGTGCGGCCTGGATCGATCCAATAGCCTTGATGGATAGGGCCATATACCCAGCCACGCACCAGGTCGCCCGGCTTCGGTCTCTCTTGACTGTAGCCGGTCAGGGGTGAGCGACAAAAGTAATAGATAGCATCTCCATGGGAGCAGGGGATCATGTGATAGCGTCCGCCTGCGCGCATGACTTCGCTGCCGGCAGCCGCTGCGGCCTCCGCCTCGGTTTGGCCTCCGATGAGGCCCTCAATGAGGAGGTTCAGTGCCCTCGACACAATCTCGCCGGTCTGCCGATAGTAATCCAGCTCCCGAGGGCTTTTGATCTGACGTACAGACTCAACCAGAGTATCTTCTGGTACCCACGAAATGTTGGGGGTGTCCTCCTCCAGATAGCGAGCATACTTGACGGGAAGGAGGTCCGAGCCGACAAATGCCACCCGACCCTCAATCCGGCGTCGCTTCAGGGCATCACTGACTCCCTGTATCACATTATGGTGTCCCTCTACTCGATCGGTAGCCAGCAGGTCCATCTGATAGCTGGGCATGTCCATATGAAGCTCGGGTACCTCGCCGCTAGCAAGGAGCAAAGCCGAGAATGCGGTAGCTACTGATCCCGGCCAATCTATGGCTTGTCCAGAGGTGGTGGAGTAGTAGTTGGAAAGGTATAAGACGTCGCCACACTTATCGTACGTCCCCCCGGACCGTCCCCAAATCACCGCAGCGTCGTAGCCCCGAGCCTTCATCTCATCATAAACTTGCTGCCACCGCTGTTCATATTCCTCTTTGGGAAAATACATTTTAGCCTCCCTGGTTGATTTTTCTGCCGGACTTTCCCAGTATACCCCCTTCTAATCGAGAGAGATGGTGGAGGTAGGGTGCCAGGTCGCAATCGCCGCTGCCCTTGAGCGAAGAGGAAACTGTATCTATGGAGGGCCGTGTGGGATTCGAACCCACGACACCCTGATTAAAAGTCAGGTGCTCTACCCCTGAGCTAACGGCCCCCTTAGTTAAGGAGCTTATTTTCTGAAGGAATGGAAGTATAAAACCTCTGGGCGAGATGATTTTATCATATCCAAAGGCCCAGGTCATCTAGTTAGCACAGCAAGATTGCTATATAATGCCCTAGTAATTACTAAGAAAGGAGGCGTGAAGTGAAATCCAAGGCAGCGGTCTTGTATCAATATCGCACCCCTCTGGTGGTGGAGGAGGTGGAGGTTTTAGAGCCTCAGCAAGGGGAGGTTCTGGTTAAAGTTTTTGCCACTGGCCTCTGTTATAGCAACTATAGGGCTATTCAGGGCCATTGGAAGAATACCGCACCACCTGTGATTTTGGGGGATGAAGGTGCGGGGGTGGTGGAACAGGTGGGGGAGGGGGTTACTATGGTGAAGCCCGGCGATCACATAGTCCTTTCCTGGCTGCCCCACTGTCGCAATTGCTATTACTGCAATAGAGGTATCAGCGTTATGTGCGATAGGGTCAACACTGTTGAATCCAGCAGGTTTAGAAAGGGCGAAATGGTATTGAACCACGCTTGGAGTGTCTCATCCTTTAGTGAATATACCGTGATACCTGAGTCGGGGGCCATACTCATAAAGGATGATGTACCCTTGGACAAGGCGGTCCTGGTGGGATGCGCTGTGCCCACGGGTTGGGGAGCAGTGGTCAATACAGCCGGAGCGGAGGCGGGCAGTAGCGTGGTGATAATAGGGTGTGGTGGGGTTGGTCTGTCCGCCGTGATGGGTGCAGTAACGGTGGGAGCGGAGAAGATTATCGCTGTAGACATACGGGACAATAAGCTGGAGATGGCCAGGCAGTTTGGCGCTACCCACACCATCAACTCCAGTCGGGAGGACCCCGTGGCCAAGGTGTTGGAGATCACCGAGGGACGGGGAGCCGATTACGCCTTCGATGTGATAGGTATACCGGAGGTGATGGAGCAGGCCTTCGCCTGCATACGGAAGAGGGGGACTGCGGTGATGGTAGGAATGCCTCCCGACGGGACGCGGATAAGCATAAACACGGACCTACTGTTTGGCGAGCGGAGGGTGATAGGCTCCGTATATGGTTCTATACAGCCCCCCGTGGATATACCCCGCATCATAGATTTATACATGTCGGGCAAGCTCAAGTTGGACCAGTTGATCACTAAGACCTATCCCATAGAAAAGATCAACGAGGGTATGGAGGCTTTATTGAATGGGGAGGTGGCCCGGGCCCTGGTGAAATTCTGATCGGCTAAAATTAGGGGATTCTGGGTTGGAGGGGAAGCTAATCGTCGCTGTCAGGGGTTGACAGTTTAAGGCAGCCTTTGTTAGCATACAGGCAATAATGAGCATCTGTAATACCGGGTCCAGGAGGTGAGGGCAAGGGAAATTTATTCAAGTATATCTAGAGAATATAAAGGTATCTAGAGATAGCTAGAGAGCTGGAGGAGGCAGCAATGGCTTACAAGATCGTCGACATAGACAGTCACGTAGCTGAGCCGATCAATCTCATAACTGATGAATACCTGGAACCCCAATACAGAGACCGGGGCTTGTGTATTAAGAAGGATGAAAACGGCCTGGAGTATCTGGAGATCGCCGGGCAGAAGTCCATGTTCGAGCAAGGGGGCGTCATTGCGATGGATGTCGGGGGATTTGGTAAAGACCTGAGACCCTTTGTTACGCCGGGCAAAGTCAGCTATGAGGAGGGCACCCATCCAGCGGCAGTAGACCCCCATGCCCGCATCAAGTTTATGGACGAGGAAGGGGTCGATGTCACCTTCCTATATCCCACCCCGGGCATAAGATGGGAAGCCGAAATGAAGGATGGGGAGCTGGCTGAGGCCTATTGCCGGGCCTATAATAACTGGCTGGTGGACTTCTGTAAGCCCTATCCCGATCGGCTTATACCCGTAGCCCATATCTCACTGATTGATGTGGATGAGGCGGTGAAGGAGCTGAAGAGGACTGCCAAGCTTGGGATGAAAGGGTCCATGATCTACAGTTGGCCTGTTAATGGCAAAGCTTATGGGGACCCCTATTTTGATCCCTTCTGGGCCGAGACTCAGGAGCTGGATATGCCTGTCGCTATTCACCCCGTGACCAACCTGGACTTTCCAGGTGCTAAGTATTACCCTGTTGGCTACACAGACGGCCTCTGGTATATTACCCTCATGACCTATCCCGATATGTTGATAGGTTTTACCCAGTTTTTCCAGGGAGCCATCTTGGAACGCTTCCCACGCCTTAAGCTGGTGGTGTTGGAGGAGGGGGCTACCTGGCTTCCCCACTGGCTCAATCGCATGGATGACAGATACGAGAGGGCGTGGTTTTCTACACAGATGAAACTTAAACCCAGCGAGTATTTCCTGCGCCAGTGCTGGATCGACTTTGAGCCCGATGAGGACTTGGTGGCTCCCACCGTTAAGTTGCTGGGGGCGGACAAGTTCACCTGGGCCTCCGATTTTCCCCACTCCGACGGGTTCCCTGGCACGGTGGAGAAGGTTAAAGAGCAGATCAAAGAGTTGCCCCAAAGGGACCAAGAGATGATATTAGGGGAGACTGCCTTAAAGATTTATGGCGTTGCCTGAGCGCAATGAGGGAGGTAGAGCGTTCCAGTGAAATCGAAGGCGGCGGTCCTCTACGAATATCACGCTCCGTTGGCTGTGGAGGAGATAGAGGTCTTAGGGCCTCAGGAGGGGGAAGTCCTGGTTAAGATAGCGGCCAGTGGAGTGTGTCGCACCAACTGGAGAATTATCCAAGGCGATTATGACTGGTGTGTACCCCCTATGGTATTGGGCGATGAGGGGGCAGGGGTAGTGGAGGACGTGGGTAAGGGGGTCACCAGAGTCAAACCCGGAGACCACGTGGTGCTTTCCTGGATCCCCTATTGCGGTAATTGCTACTACTGTGATAGGGGGATAACCAATCTCTGCGAGAATCCCCACATGATGACGTCCAGCAGGTTCAGGAAGGGAAACGAGGTATTGAACCACTTGGCCGGGCTATCTACGTTTAGCGAATACACGGTAGCTCCTGAAGAGGGGGTTATACCCATCCGCTCTGATGCCCCCCTCGATAAGGCGGCCCTGGTAGGCTGCGGCGTTCCCACAGGATGGGGAGCCGTCATTAAGGCCGCTAAGGTAGAACCGGGCAGCAGCGTCGCCGTCATAGGAGTAGGGGGAGTGGGGTTGAATGTCATCCAAGGGGCGGTCTTGGCGGGAGCGGAGAAGATAATCGCCGTGGACATAAAGGACAATAAGCTGGAGATGGCCCGGCAGTTCGGCGCTACCCACACTATTAACGCCAATCAAGAAGACTCGGTGGAGAGGATTAGAGAGCTCACCGATGGGAGAGGGGCCGATTATGCCTTCGATGTCATTGGCACTCCCGAGGTTATAGAAAAGGCTTATGCATCCCTCAGACCGGGGGGCACTGCGGTCATGGTGGGGTGGCCTTCGGAGGATACCGAGGTAAAGGTAAAGGTTGGCCTTCTCTTCGGCGAGCGAAAGCTGGTAGGCACAAGCCTTGGCTCCATTCAACCGGGGGCAGACATCCCCAAGATTATCAACCTGTACATGGCGGGAAAGCTGAAGCTGGATGAGCTGATCACCAAGCGTTTCCCCCTGGATAATGTAAACGACGCCATGAACGCTATGGTAAACGGTGAGGTGGCCCGGGCCCTCATAGAGTTCTGAGATTAATTCAGGAGAGAAGTTAAAAGAGCCATGGCAGACCGCAGCTTCAAAGATGTTCGATGTGCCGTGGCTCTTGGCTTCGATGTGGACGGCGTTACCATGTGGGGGGCCGATAACCCCAAGTTCGCTCGGTTGCCCTCCTTGATGTCTATGGGCGAGTATGGGCCGGCAACTGCGGTCCCCAGAATCCTCAAACTGTTAGATGATTACGATATAAAGGCTAGCTTCTATATACCTGGATATGTGATCGATACCCATGAGGATATGGTAAAGGAGATATCTAGTAGAGGGCATGAGATAGGACATCACGGTTATATGCATGAGACCCCAGCTAAATTGGACCAGGAAACCGAGCTGGATATCCTTGAGAGGGGCATTGCCTGCATCGAAAGAGTAACTGGGCGAAAGCCCCTGGGTTATCGCTCTCCCGAGTGGGAGGTCAGCGAGAACACTCTTTCGCTGGTGGCATCTCACGGCTTCACCTACGATAGCAGTCTGATGGACAAAGATGTTCCTTATGTGGTGGAGACTGATGCCGGCCCGCTGATGGAGCTGCCAGTTCAGTGGCTGCTGGACGATTTCCCTTATTTTGGCTATTCTCCCCCCGCCGGCGTAATGGCCCCCATAACCAGCCCAGATAATGTCTTCAATGTGTGGTCCAGTGAATTCGAAGGGGCATATCATTATACTCAATGTTTCGTCCTCACTATGCATCCCCAGATAATTGGCCACCCTGGTCGGCTACTCATGTTGGAGAGGCTGATAAAACATATTCGCTCCTTTCCGGGGACAGCCTTTATGCGAAACATCGATCTGGTGGAATACTGGATGGATAAATAGCTTTCATTAGCTCAAAAACTAATCTAGGAGAAAAATATGGCGCATGAACCTTATCCCATCATCTCTGTGAGAGGCGATGCTTACAGTCGTGGGTATCAACATGGCTCTCAGGCTGGGGAGCTGATAAGAAAAAACGTAGAGTATTACCTTCACCTGTGGAAGACCTATTCAGATATGGATAGGGATTATGTCCTGGAGCTGGCAGGTAAGTTTGTTCACCCCATTGAAAAATATGATGGCCAAATCCTGAGAGAGCTGGAGGGGGTAGCTGCTGGGGCGGGGATATCGCTGGAGGAGGTGTTGGCCCTCAACGCCAGGTACGAACTGGTGTGGGCCAAGCTGCACGAGAAAAGGGAGGCGCTTCAATCCAAAGTGGCGGAGTGTACTTCTATAGCTGCCAATCCTCAGGCTGCTTCTAACGGACATACCCTTATAGGACAGAACTGGGACTACCATGTGGCTGTGAGGGATAGATGCCTGATGCTGGAGATAGAGCAAGAGGATAGACCCAATATAGTTATCCATACAGAGGCGGGGATAGTAGGACAAAAGGGGATGAATTCAGCGGGCATTGGGTTCTGTGTGAACGCCCTTCTATCGGAGGAGGACGGGTTCGAGCCTAAGGTGCCTTTCTGGGTCATGTGTCGGGGCATCCTGAATTCAGAAACGCTGGATGAGGCTCAAGATGCCGTGCTAAAGGCCGATAGATCGGGATCTGGGAACTGCTTGATAGCCAGCGATGGGGGAGAGGTGGTAGATCTGGAATCCACCCCGAAAGATGTAGGAGTCGTCTCTCCCGTCGACGGCCGCCTGGCTCACGGCAACACCTTCGCCGACCTTCGTGAAGAGCGCCATCTGGTGGACAAGTTCAAGGCTCTATACCCTCATATGCCCTTGCGCCCTTCTCGAGCCCAGGCACTGATGGCTAGAGACCCTCTGGACGTGGAAGCATTCAAGGAGATTCTGAGAGACCATGATAACGCTCCCGAGTCCATCTGCCGCCACCAGGATTCCCAAACCTCAAATGGCATGGCCGAGGAATCCTTGACCTCCATAATCATGGACCTGACCGATAGGGTGCTATACATAACAAACGGGCCTCCCTGCCAGAGCGAATACAAAAAGCTCACCTTTAAAAACCTCAAAAAGGGTTAGGGAAGATACTAGCGCTCAGTCCCATAGATGCCCTGGTTATTTTGGGGCCCCCCCCCCCC
>JAZGDP010000227.1:0-4641 GCA_036477885.1 Dehalococcoidia bacterium | reverse complement strand
AGAGAAAGATAGCCTATCAGCCCATAAGCACCCCAATTGGAAACGCTGGCAAGGATCAAATGATTGGTGGAGGTTGCGCAGGGCTCTTTAACCAGGGTGGCTACCTGGGGAATGACTTCATAAAGTGTGCCCATGCCGATTTCGTTGCCACCATCGCCTATCCCCAGAGTTCCGCGGTGGTCAAAGAATAGATAATCCATCTTGGCGGTGCTCTGGGAAATATCTATGCCCCGCATATTTAGATACTGACGGCCCTGGGTAAAACCACATCTCTCGATGGCGATGACCACCCCTGGTTTTATCTCTCCCAATAGCCGCTGAGCGAACCTTCGACTCACTTCGTGATCGGTTATTGGGAAATCTACCACCCTTATATCCTTATCATTGGTAATAGCCTCTAAAATATCGGCTCAGTGGTCGGTAACAAGACAAACCTGGTAACCCAGGGACTTGAGGGCTTTCCCCAGAGCCACTGCCCCCGGAGGGCCGTCTGTTTCATAGCGCCCATTGACGTAAAACCCGGTGACGATGATGGCTGCCCCCGACTTTTGCAGGATGAAATCGGCGGCTTGCTGACAAAAATTGGGCGGGAGACGACTTCTTAAGGATGAGATTCCCCGTCTATCTCTGCTTAATATTATGTCTTCGATATGTAACAGTTACCCTGTCTGCCTTTAGTTTAAAATTTCACTAATTCTAACCTCCTATCATTACCTTTGGATTACATAGAAATTACACCTTTGTTACATCTTCTCTTCCCCTCCCCAACCCCCTCCTCCTGGGGTAAGCATAGTGAGAACATCGCCTTCGCCCACATCAAGGGTTACCTTTCCCGGAAGTGCTATGTCTGAGGCCTCCCCCTTTCTGCGCAGAGTATCCCTTCCCTTTCCTCCGGGCGCTCCCCCTTGGAGACCATAGGGCTCAAACTTACGCCTCTCCGACATGATGGTGACGGTGCACGGAGCGAGAAACAGCATCTCTCTCCGAATGCCATCACCGCCGGGGAACTTGCCCTTGCCGCCGGACCCCTCTCGAAAGGAATAGGCCAGAACCCTGAAGGGAAACTGGAACTCCAGGGCCTCCACAGGGGTGTTCATAGTGTTGGTCATGTGGGTATGGATGCCGGATATCCCCGGAAGACCTGGCCTGGCTCCCATGCCCCCGGCGATGGTCTCGTAGTAGGTGAAGCTCTTTTTTCGGAGCGGGTCATATCCCCCTATCACCAGATTGTTCATTGTGCCCTGGCTGGCTGCGGGGGTGACCTGGGGGAGGGCCTGAGCCAGGGCCCCCAGCAGTACATCCGCTATGCGTTGAGAAGTTTCTACATTGCCTGCGGACACCGCTGCGGGAGGGGAGGGGTTAACCACGCTTCCAGGGGGAGCTATGACCTTTATGGGCATCAAGGAGCCGTGGTTGGCTGGTATCTCCTCTCCCACTATGCAGCGCACCACATAAAGGCAAACCGACTGGGTTACTGCTAGAACGGCGTTAATAGACCCCTTTTGTTGAGGAGAGGACCCCGTAAAATCAAAGGTGACGCTGTCCCCATCCACAGTTATCTCCACCGCTATAGTGATGGGCTCATCTGTCTGGCCATCGCTATCCATATAATCCTTAAAGTTATATTTACCATCGGGGATGGCCTTTATAGCCTCCCGAGTCAATCGCTGGGAGTAGTTTGTGAGGGCGTCTATATGGGATTTGGTGGCCTTGGCACCGTATCTAGAGAGTATTTCATGGATGCGCCGCTCACCCACTCTGGAGGCGGCTATCTGGGCCGCCAGGTCCCCCTGCCTCTCCTCCGGAGTGCGCACATTGCGACACAGAAGGGTTATTATGGTCTGGTTAATGACCCCTCCCTCCACCAGCTTCAAAGGAGGTATGATGAACCCTTCTTGGTATAGCTCGGTGGACAGCGGCATGGATCCCGGGGACATGCCCCCCACGTCGGCGTGGTGGGCCCTGCTGGCCACGAAACCGAAAAGCTCTCCTCCTTGGCCCTTCTTGCCCTGAGGTACATACACGGGAGACACCAGGGTAATGTCTGGGAGGTGGGTGCCGCCCAAGAAGGGGTCGTTCAGAATAACCGTGTCTCCCGGCTGGAAGGTGAACATCTCGATGGCCTTTTCCACCGAGGCGGGCATGGCCCCCAGGTGTACCGGTATGTGTGCTGCCTGAGATACCATTCGCCCTTGGTCATCGAAGAAGGCGCAGGAGTAATCCCGACGTTCCTTGATGTTGGGAGAATAGCCGGTGCGCCCCAGAGTCACCCCCATCTCATCGGCCACCGATATAAACATATTCTTGAATATCTCTAGGCTTACCGGGTCAACTTTTCCCTGTTTCATAGAGACTCCTACTGCTTACGACATAGGACGATATTGCGAAATGCATCTATCCTGCCCACCCAGTGGGGAGGTATAACTGTGGTGCTATCTAGCTGAAATATAATAGCTGGCCCTGCCACTTGGTGACCGTGGCGTAGCGAGTCTCGGTCATATAAGCCAGTGTCCCAGGACTCTCCCTGAAAAACCACCTTTTTACTTCCCAATCTAGCCTTATCTGGGCTACCTTGGGAGGTAGGCTCGGGCTGTAGCTGAGGTTGCTCCACCAGTCCCACGGCTTTCAGCCTCATGTTGACTATCTCTATGGGTTGAGTGGGATCGCTGTGACCGAATCTCTGAAGATGAGCCTGGTGAAAACGGTGAATCACATCCCTGGATGGCTCTTCTTTCTGACCTGCCTCTCCTCGACTCTCAAAGTCCACGGTGAGTTCGTAGGACTGACCCTGGTATCGCATGTCTAGAAACCTGGATAGGGCCATTCTCTCCCGGGGAAAACCCTGGGCCTCCATATCCGCAATCGCCTGCATTTCTAGAGGGGCGAACAGCTGCCCTAGCCTATCCAGGCTAAGCTCCCTTTCGGGCATCATGATCGTTAAGGAGTAGTCCTTGACCACATCGGCCATGACCATGCCTAGGGCGGAAAGAACGCCGGGGTAGGGGGGTACGAGAACCTGGGGTATGCTCATCTCATCGGCTAGCTCACAGGCGTGGAGGGGACCTGCCCCACCGAAGGCGAGAAGGGTGAACTCCCGAGGGTCGAAGCCCCGCTCTACCGATATGCGGCGGATGGCTCTCACCATATTGGAGTTGGCCACCCTTATAATTCCCTGGGCGGCACCCACCTCATCCGTGTCCATCCTCTCGGCCAAGGCCTGCATATATCCCTCCATCCTCGTTATATCTAAAGTCATCCGCCCCCCAAGGAAGTGCGCTGGGTCCAACCGACCTAGCATTAGATTAGCATCGGTTACGGTTATCTCCTCTCCCTGTCCATAGCATACCGGGCCTGGCTCCGAGCCTGCCGACTCCGGTCCCACCCGCAGTGCCCCACCCGCATCCAATCTAGCGATGGAGCCTCCGCCGGCCCCCACGGTGTGAATATCTATCACCGGGACCCTTATGGGATATCCCCCTATGCTGGCCTCTGTGGCCTCGGGGATCCTTCCCGGACAGAGGGATACGTCGGTGGAGGTGCCTCCCATGTCCAGGGTAATAACTCTTGGGCAACCTGCCTCACATGCAGCCTTGAAGGCTCCCACCACCCCGCCCGCCGGCCCGCTGAGTATGCTGCGCACCGGTTGCTGAATGGCCATGGTTGAGGAGATGCTTCCCCCTGAGGACTGCATAATCCTCAAATTTCTATTTAAGGCCTCCTCCAGCCGGTGAATATAACGACTGATGATCGGGGCCACATAAGCGTTTACAGCAACGGTGCTGGTGCGTTCGTATTCCCTGTATTCAGGTAGCACCTCTGAGGAGAGGGACACAATACCCTGGGGCCACCTTTGCTTAAGAAGGCGTTGCACAGCCTGTTCGTGGGATGGGTTGAGAAAAGAAAAGAGAAAACAGACGGCTACCGATTCTATATTCTCCTCTTTTAGCTTATCCGCTAGCTCCAGCATCTCCGGCTCGGGGGGCGATTGTAAAGCCCGGCCGGTATAATCCACCCGCTCCGATATCTCGAAGCGCCACCGGCGTGGCACCAAAGGGGGTTCTCGCTGAACCATAAAATCGTAAAGCTTGGGCCGCACCTGCCTTCCTATCTCCAGGACATCGCGGAAGCCTTTTGTGGTGATGAGAGCGGTGCGAGCCCCCTGCTTCTCTAAAATGGCATTGGTGGCCACGGTGGAGCCGTGAACCACATCCACCTCTGCTCCCACCCCCATCTCTTCGACACCCCGGAGGAGGGCTGTGGAAGGGTCCTGACGAGTGCTTAGCAGCTTGTGAATAATGAGTTTGTTATCTTGAAACAGCACAAAATCGGTGAAGGTGCCACCGATATCCACTCCCAGCGTCATTTAGCCCTCTTTATCAACCTTCTAGTTACCGATATATTACTACTTACTCTCATTAACCTTTTATTATTTGTCTGAGATGCTTGCGGGCTAACGCCAGACCTGTTTGCCCGCCCACCGTTCTGCTGAGTCCCTCGGCATTGAGGTCTTCGAGGGAGCCTCAAAGACCTCCTCGGGGCGAAGGCTCACGACGAAGCCTGCCCCGGAGCGCCCCTCTGACCAGCAGAAGGGCTCCTGTTCCTCGGGGGCTCCAAGGGGGCGAAGCCCCCCCGGAAGCGTTT
>JAZGDP010000226.1:0-10153 GCA_036477885.1 Dehalococcoidia bacterium | reverse complement strand
ACAACCCCGATTTCGTAGGCTTTGCCGGATTCAACCCCGAAGCTGCACTGCTGTACCGGCAGCTCAGAGACGCGGGCTACACGGGTCCCTACGGCTCAGTCGACGCCGCGGCATCCGTGCGGGGGTTCGTCGAGCCTCTCGGTGAGGCAGCCGAAGGGGTACTCTTCGCCGGCTGCCGAGTCAACCTTCCCGATGATTATGTCGCCGATTTCCTGGATGCCCACGGATACGAGCCGGGAACCGCGGCCTTCGGCGGGCATTACGCCGACGCTGTGTGGATCTTGCTCGAAGCCGTCGCCAGGGTTGCCGAAGAGCAACCCGACGGCTCCCTCAAGATCGAGCCCATAGCCCTCCGGGACGACATTCGCGCCAGCTTCCTGCTTAACGGCGTCACAGGGCCAATCGCCTTCGATGCCAACGGAGATAGGCTCCCAGGGAAGGGTCAAAGATTATCGCTGCTGATACAGAATGCCTTTGAAAATCAGTACCCAGGGGTATTCGTCGGCCTCGGCCTCATCCCTTGCCAGGTCCAGGACGGGGCTCTGGCTAACTTGTTGGGGCCCGGTGCCGTAGAGCTGCGATAGGCTTCCTGTCAGCGAGCATGTAGCTCTCAATCAGAGGGGGAAAGCAGATGGCATCATCCGAACATGAAGGAGCAACATTCATAACCGGGCGAATAGGTGGCTGGAGTAACCGACACCGGCTCATAGTGATCGTAGCTTGGGTGATTCTTCTAGTGCTGGCTTTCTTTGTTGCCTCGGCTGTGGGGACCAACACGGAGATCAGCAGCGGTGGAAGGGGCGAGTCGGGAGAGGCCAATGACCTGTTCGAGGAGCGCTTCGGTGTGGTCCAGCAAGAAAGCTCCCCCACAGAGCTGGTCATATTCTCCCATCCTACCCTTACGGTAGACGATCCGGAGTACCGCGACACCGTCCTGGGCCTAATGGAGGAGGTCCGAGCACTGCGGGCCACCAACAGCGAGCTAAAGGGTGAGACCAGAGTCTTTTCTGGTACCCGAGTGGTCGCCAGCACTGTAACCCATTACGACATAGGTTCGTCACGGGAAGACTCACCCTTCGTCGCCATAAGGCCGGGCCAGGGGGACGTGACCTTCGCGAACCTGGTTCTGGAGGGCGAGCTTCTGGAGACAGAGGCGTCATCGCTGCCCGCAGCGATAGATGAGATAGACCTGGTTATAGACAAAGTAGCTGAGGCCCAGGCACGGTCCCCTGATTTCAAGATCGTAATCGGTGGCGATGCATCGGTCAGCCAGCAGACCCAGGAGCTTCTGGACGAGGACTTCGCCTTCGCCTCTATTGTGAATTTACCCGTTACGTTGGTGATCCTCATCGTCGCCATGGGAACTCTGATTGCGGCAGCGGTGCCAATTCTATTGGCCTTTGTTGGGATATTTGTCACCATCGGAGTCCTAGCCCTCGTCAGCCAAGTCATGCCCCTGGAAGAGGTCTATGTCCAGATAGTGCTATTGATAGGCCTTGCCTCCGGCATAGACTACGCCCTGTTCCTGATAGCCCGCTTTCGGAACGAGCGGGAAGATGGCACTCCATCGCGATACGCGGTCGAGAGGGCAGGGCACACGGCGGGCAGGAACATCTTCATCGCTGCCGTGACCACGGTCCTTGCCCTCACTGGGATGTTCATGGTGGGGCTGCCGGTGTTCTCGGCTCTAGGCATCGCCGCGGTCGTCACCATTGTCGTTGCGTTCATGATATCTGTGACCTTGCTACCAGCAATGACGGGCAACGGACTGAATAGACTGCGGATACCCTTCCTACGTCGCCCTCGCGCAAGCCGGGCCAATCCGTACAATCCCTACGTAGCCAGGCTTGTCGGGGCCGTTGTGGCTCGCCCTGCGGTCTTTGCCATCGTCTTCATCACCATCTTGGTTGTGCTGGCTATTCCACTGCTTACACTGAACCTTGGTGACCAGGGCGCCAGGGGTCTCCACGACGACGTTGAGGCGAAAGCGGCCTTCGTAGCCCTTGAAGACAGCTTTACGGTGGGACTGGTCGCCCCTGCCCGGGTGATTGTTGACCCGGGCGAGAATCAGAACATTTTCGCCCAGGACGTGCAGGCCAGCGTAAACAATCTGATCGCCGGCGTTGAGGCGGAAAACGCCCGTGCCCGAGAAGCAGGAGAGCACGTGCCCTTTGGCGAACCCATCCAAACCGAAATCAACAATGCTGGCGATACGGAAGTTGTCAGCATCCCCGTGAATGCCGATCCAGCTCAGCCGGAAGCCATCGATGCGATGAAGCTGCTAAGAGAGGAACTCGTCCCAGCCGCCTTCGAGGGTAGCCCTGCCCGCGCCCTGGTTGGAGGCAGCACGGCCGGAATCTCTGACTTCAAGGACCATATGATCTCCAGGACTCCCATCGTATTTGCCTTCGTCCTGGTGACTGCATTCATCATCCTAGTGCTCATGTACCGGTCTCTGATGATCCCACTGATCGCCGTGGGGCTCAACGGTCTGTCGGTGGCCGCCTCCTATGGCATCCTGGTGCTAGTCTTCCAGGAAGGCTGGCTGCTGGAGGGCATCATGGACTTCGATGCCACGGGAATCATCGGAGCGTGGCTGCCATTGTTCGTGTTCTCCATCCTGTTTGGTATCTCCATGGACTACCTGACCTTCGCCATTGGTAGGTTCAAGGAGCTTCACGACCGGGGGCGAAGCACTGAGGAGGCTATCCTGGAGGCCATTAGAGGTGGCTTCGGCACGGTGTTCAGCGCAGCTTTGATAATGGTTGCGGTCGCCACCGTATTCGCATTTACCCGGGTGCTGGGACTACAGCAGTTCGGCTTCGCCCTAGCCGTAGCTGTTCTCCTGGATGGGACTGTGCTGCTGGCTATTTTGCTTCCTGCTTGCCTGCGGCTGGCGGGGGAGGCCAACTGGTATTTCCCACGCTGGCTTAACTGGATCCCAGGAGGTGGTAAGCCCCGGGCACAGGAAGCGGCCCCAGTGGCCTCTCAACCATCAGCTGGGAACTGAAGGTGAGTTACATAAGAGCTGCTGTCGGCCTAAATAGTAGGTTCATAAGGTTATTGGGTCTGTATAAATAATACTATTTCATAAACCGTGCGGGGCTGAAGGGCTCCAGAGGAAAATCGGTCTTTTGCTTCAGCACCGACTGGGCTATAAGCTTGCCGGTCAGCGGCGCTATCAAGATGCCGTTACGATAGTGCCCCGAAGCCACGGTGATCCCCTCCCAGCCGGGTATGGGCCCCAGGAGGGGTACTCCATCCTCGGGCCAGGGACGCAAGCCTGCCCAGGCATCCACGAAGGCGGCCTCTTCTAGGGAGGGAACCATAGAAAGTATGAGGCCAGTCAAAAAAGCCAGACCCGATGATGTAACGCTAGTATCGAAGCCTACGTGCTCAACTGTAGCCCCCACTAACACCGAGCCGTCCACCTTAGGCACCATGTAGTTTCTACCCCAAAAGACGATCTGTTTGATGGAGGGCGATGAAGGCCTAAGGGATATTATCTGGCCTCGCATCGGCTGAACCGGTAACTTCACCCCCAGTCGGTGTCCCCACGTCTCAGTCCAAGCGCCTGGGGCCAGAACTACGTGGTCGGCCGCAACCACCTCACCTCTTAACTGTACCCCCGTTACCCTGGAACCCTGACGGGTTAGATCGATAGCTGGGGTGCCGGGGCGGAGAGTAGCCCCTAGTCTCAGGGCCGCCTGCCCAAAGGCTTGAGTCAGTCGAGGACTTTGCACATGACTTTCTTCTGGTGAATAGGAGGCTCCTCGCACGTCCAGCGAGAGGGAAGGCTCCAGCTCCTTCAGCTCTTGAGGCGTTAGCCATCGCAGGTCGGGGCTATGTTCCCTCTGCCAGCTAAGGCGTTCCTTAAGCTCCTTTTCCTCTTCATCCGTCTTAGCCAGGCGTATTAGGCCCGAGGGCACATATTCGACATCGATGCCCGATTCCTCCTTCAGTTCCTCGGTCAAGGCCTTAAACATTCTAAGGCTGGCCATGTTCATATCCATAGAGGGGCTGGAGGAATGGATCTCGGAGAAGGGGGCCAGCATGCCTGCAGCGGCACCGGACGCCTGACCTCCTATCTGCCCCATCTCCAGTACCGTTACCTTAACCCCTTCTTTAGCCAGGTAATAGGCGATGGAGCACCCCATGACCCCCCCACCTATGACGATTACCTCCGCTAGAGAAGACAAAGATAGGCCCTCCTATTTGGGTTACTATTCTGGAAGATTGTGGGAAGATCTAAGTGGTCTTCCTGCGGCATCTACCAGCCCTAGCCACCACCCACCATGTGGACTATCTCCACCTTATCCCTATCCTTGAGGGTTACCTTGTCGTACTCCTCTCGCCTCAGGATCTGACCGTTGTATTCTATGGCTATAAGCCTTGGCTCTATGTGGTTAATCTCGAGAAACTGGGTTAGCTTCATGGAGTCTTCGATCTCCCTTGTTTTGCCGTTGACCGTAAGCGAGATCACCGATACGTCCCTTTCTTTTCCTCGCAAGGATAAGGGGCTTTATCAATTCCAAGGGCCGCGCCTCAGTAAACGAGGCTCGCTAGCGGACCACTCCCTCCAGGGGACTGCTGGCCGTAGCATAGGCTCGTTTAGGTATGCGACCTGCCAGAAAGGCCTTCCTGCCGGCCTCTACCCCCATACGTATAGCTTCTGCCATCAGAGAGGGATTGCCGGCCTGGGCCACCGCCGTATTCACCAGGCAGGCGTCGCTGCCTAGTTCCATGGCTAAAGCGGCGTCGGAGGGGGCTCCCAGCCCCGCATCCACCACCACTGGCACTGCGGCCTGCTCGATGATAATCTTAATCTGCTCGAAGTTGACCATCCCCTGTCCAGAGCCTATGGGCGATGCCAGAGGCATAATTGTGGCGGTGCCTATCTCCTCAAGCTGCTTAGCTAGTATAGGGTCGTCGTTAATATAGGGGAGGACGACAAATCCTTCCTTGACCAAAACCTTGGCCGCTTCTAGCGTACCTACAGGATCAGGGAGAAGGTATTTAGGATCGGGGATGACCTCCAGCTTGACCCAATCGGACAGGCCCATAGACCTGGATAAGCGAGCGGTGCGAATGGCCTCCTCCGCTGTTCTGGAGCCTGCTGTATTGGGCAGGATGGTGTATTTACTCCAATCTATGTAGTCCAAGAGCGTCTTCTTGCTGGGATCATCCAGGTCCAGGCGGCGTAGGGCCACGGTGATGATCTCCGTGCCCGCCGCCTCGAAGGCGGCATTCATGTCTTCCATGCTGCGGTATTTACCCGTGCCGAGGATCAGCCGAGAGTCGAAGTTCTTATCCGCTATGATCAGGGAATCGCCCATCTAGTAATCTCCTCTCTGGCCTACTCTAACCAGGCGCCTCGGGAAATATTCTCGTGTATCCACTCAGCATTCCTCACCTTATTCGGCGCTGCTGAGGCTCACTTCCGCCTTCAGAGCCTCCCAGTCGATATTCCTGAAGTTGTGCATAGGACAATATTTGGGCCCACACATGGAGCAGAACTCGGCGCTTTTAAAGTACTGGTCCGGTAGGGTCTCATCGTGCATGCTCCTGGCGGTATCGGGTTCCAGGGATAGGGCAAACTGTTGCTCCCAGTCGAAGGCGAACCTGGCTCGGGAGAGAGCATCGTCTCTCTGCCTGGCCCTAGGGTGGCCCCTGCCTATGTCGGCGGCGTGAGCGGCTATCTTATAGGCTATAACGCCTTGCTTCACATCCTCTATGTTGGGCAGGCCCAGGTGCTCCTTAGGGGTAACGTAACACAGCAGAGATGTGCCGGCCTGTCCTGCCAGGGCCGCACCAATAGCGGATGTGATGTGGTCATATCCCGGGGCTATATCGGTGACCAGGGGGCCCAGGGTGTAGAAGGGCGCTTCATGGCAGAGCTCCTGTTGTAGCTTTACGTTCATCTCCACCTTGTCCATGGGCACATGGCCCGGCCCCTCTATCATGACCTGCACATCCTTCTCCCAGGCCCTGAGAGTCAGCTCCCCCAGGGTTCGAAGCTCGGCGAACTGGGCCTCATCGCAGGCATCGGCTATGCAGCCGGGCCTGAGGCCGTCCCCCAGACTCAGGGTCACATCGTATTTGCGGGCGATCTCTAGGATGTCATCGTAGTGTTCGTACAGGGGATTCTGTTTCTTGTAGATGACCATCCACTGGGCCAGCAGGCCCCCACCCCTGCTGACAATCCCCGTTATCCGATGCTGGGTTAAGGGTAGGTGCTCAAAGAGGACCCCACAGTGGAGCGTCATGTAGTCCACTCCCTGTTTGGCCTGTAGCTCTATCATATCGAGAAGGACTTGCGGAGTGATATTCTCTGCTTTTTTGACCTCTGCCAGGACCTGATAGATGGGAACGGTGCCTAAAGGGACGGAGCTCGCCTGGATTATAGCCTCTCGGATCCTGTTTATATCCCCGCCGGTGCTTAAATCCATCACCGTATCGGCCCCAAATTTCACTGACGTTCGGAGCTTGTTCACCTCCGTCTCGATCTCGGAGGTAACTGCGGAATTGCCGATGTTGGCGTTGATCTTAATGGTGGCTACCTTGCCTATACCTATAGGGTCTAAGCTGGTGTGATGGATGTTTGAGGGGATGATGAGCCTGCCCCTAGCTATCTCCTCCCTCACCAGCTCTGGAGCCAGCTCCTCCTTCTCGGCCACCTGCTGCATCTCTTGGGTTATTACGCCCTTCCGAGCATGATAGAGCTGGGTAACGGTTTCTCCGCTGAAAGTGCGACCATTAGCTGCCATGCCAAACCTCCTTCTTTTTACAACTCGTGTTCTGGTTGCCTTCCTAAAATCGAAACGCCCACCAACGAAGGTAGGCGCTCTTTTAAAGCTCGTGCCCCTCTCCCTCCGCTGGTATTACCCAGATCAGGTCTAGGGGTCGATGGCATCTGTAGGGCCATCCTCTCAGCCTGGCTCACCAAGCTCCCCTAAGGCGTCTATATATTAGGTTTGTTTTAGTCTAACCCTTTTTATACCCTCTGTCAACGATGTAGATGTTATTGATGACTAGCGGGGGTTTGAAAAGTTCAGCCATATTGGGTTATAATTACCTTGGCCTGCCGAGATGATCTGGCATTTATATTTAGGGCAAGATCTCAATTCATAAGCTGAGAGAGGTAGCATGCCTGAGCTGTTAGAGCTGTTCTCCAATACCGAGGATGGAGTATACGCCGTGAATTCGGACCAGGAGATCATCCTCTGGAACAAGGGAGCAGAAAGGCTCTTGGGATACCGGAGGGCTGAGGTCCTAGGGCGCAACTGCTACGACCTCATAGCTGGCAGGGATGAGGCAGGGAACATCATTTGTGCTCAGGACTGTCAGACGATGCAGTCGGCCAAGGAGAAGGGAACGGCCTCTAGCCACTACTGTCTGGTGCAGGCCAAAAACGGCAAGCCCATTTGGGCTAGCATCACCCATATTGTGGTGCCCTCGAAAAACAGGGAGCTCGAGGCAGTGGTGCACATTTTCCGCGACATCAGTGAATACAAGGAGGCCAAGGCTCTAGTGGATAAGATGGTATCTTACGTATCCAAGGCCTCTACCCATTCCAGCGGAAGGGAGCCTGAGACGGGGGCTTCATCTCGGGAGCCTATCCGACTGACGAAGCGTGAGAAAGAGGTGTTGACTCATCTTAGCGAAGGCTCCAGCGCCAAGGTGATCGCAGAAAAGATGGTTCTGAGCGTGCCTACCGCCAGAAACCACATCCAGAACATCCTCAGCAAGCTGGGGGTCCACAGCACCCTGGAGGCTGTGGCCCTGGCCAGCAACCGAGGTCTGCTGTAAACTAAACCTTCCGCCTTCAAGCCTACCCTCAACCCCGAACTACAATTGTGCCCTTCCTTCCCTGCCCCTATTACATCAATAAGGCTTTCCCCATAAATGATGCATTTTGCCTAGAAGAAAGGATGAACCTAAATCTTGTGTTTTTTTTCACAATCTATTACACTAGAGTTGGCAGAGGTAACAAGGAGAATAACAGGTTTAAATGACTAGAAAGGAGGTGACCTATGAGGGAGCAGATTAGGTTGATCGCACGAGGTGGCATCCTCCCACCAAGATGGACGCTTCTGCTATTGCGTCTAGCGTTTGGATGGCTTTTCCTGAACTCTGCAGTGGAGAAGCTGACCACGGAAGGCGGGTGGACCGCCGCCGGGTTCCTGACTCACGCAGTAGAGGGACCCTTTGCCACGATCTTCCAGAGGATGGCTGGTTTAGCCTGGGTAGACTGGATGGTCGTGACAGGCGAACTGCTTATTGGTGTGGCTCTTGTCCTGGGTGTTGCCACTCGGTTGACTGTCCTGTCGGCCTCGGTGATGCTGCTTTTGTTCTACCTGGCTCAACTGCCGCCGGAGCACGGCTGGGTCAGCGAGAAGATTATCTACATCCTGGGTCTGAACGTGCTGGCGGTGGCTCGAGCGGGAACCTTCTTGGGCCTGGATCAGTTGCTGGAGAAACTCGAGCGAAGATACCCCGCCCTGCAATACGCTCTGGGTTAGGTCAGTTTAAAGAAATCGCTAAAAATTTTGCAGTGTGAATGTGAACGTGTTCACATTCACAAAACTAACGAGGAAGGGAGGCAGATATGAAGAAGAGGTTTTTCGGGGGTGTAGCGGCGATGGCGATAGTGGAATTGGAACTGAGTGCGTACCCGCAAATACCCTATCCTCGGCCACAGAGAAGCAGGCATGGTGGGCACCCTCATCGTGGAGAATAAAGGATAAGGCTTTGAGTGCAAGAGGTGGGCCTGGGGCCTCTAAGACCTCGGACAATCCCTGGGTTCAAAAAATGAGCCTCTTGCTTATGGAGGTGATTTAATTAAATCATGTGGCTCTTGTCGCAAAAGATTAGAGTTAAAACTATCATAGATAACACTACCGTCAAAGGGCTGGTGCTCACGGTGTTGGCAATAAGCCTTTTGTTCTTCAATTGCTCCAACTCACTCACTGAAAACCCTCGAACCTCCTTTAATGATGAATCCGTCGAAAGTGACACCGCAGAAGATTTTGCCAAGCTCCCTGGCGATTTGGTCTTTTATAGTGACACATCCGGCGAAACCTCCGTTTATCTACTAGCTGATGTTGCGGTGGACGAGGATTTTGTGAACCAGATAGGGGATGGCTGGGAGACCCAAGCCCATCGCATGGTGGAAGAGGCCAATGCCTTTCTCTCGGAAGTTGACCTAAATATCAGGGTGGCTTCCATCCAGCAATGGCACTCTGATGGTACCCAAGACTCTATGGCAGGTCATCTCAGCTCCGCGGAAGAGCAGATTCAAAGAGCTCCTGGACATCTTCTCCTGGCCATCACCTGTCAAGACACAGGGAAGACCGATGGCTTGGCCCAGAAATCGATGAGCCGAATAATTGTACGGTTCTATCATGAATGCCCTAAGTGTAACTCTGTCTTAATTGCCCACGAAGTTGGACATCTCTTGGGAGCTGGACATCATGAGAACGAGGAGGAGTGTACCGAGGAGGGGTGCATCATGGACCATAGAGGATATGCTCATACCACTTGGTGCCAGCACCATAAACAGTTGATCCGGGAGAACATCGCTGAAAGGTTAGTTGCTCAGGGGCCCCAAGACCAGGAGGCAGCGGAGGTAAAATAGTCGATAGGAGGCAATTTAAGAAATCGATGAACTTCTTCTGTTGGGTGGTATTATAAGGCTGCATTATCAGGGATTAGGGCGACAGGAGGAGGCAGACATGGTGAAAAGGCTGTTGACCAGCGTAGCGGTGCTGTTGGCCAGCGTGGCGACGCTGGCGGGCGTGGCCCTCATCATTAGGGTGGCTTTTGATGATGGGGAGGAGGCCACTCTCACGTTTGCACCAACTGCCACAGCGACAGCCATGGAGGATGAGGGGGAAGAGCATCTTGAGGAGATCATATCCAGGGGACGAGAGCTATACCTCAGCGTCGGATGTGCTGCGTGTCACGGCCAGAACGCCGAGGGGAGTTCTATTGGCCCGGCCCTGCCGGGCCACACTGAAGAGCAGGTAAAGAGCCAGGTACGCAATCCCATAAAGAACATGCCTGCCTTCTCCCAAGCCCAGATAGACGATGAGGGATTGGATGCTATTGCCGCCTATATCACCAGTTTAGGGGTCGGTGTAGCGCACGTGGA
>JAZGDP010000225.1:0-4546 GCA_036477885.1 Dehalococcoidia bacterium | reverse complement strand
CATGTTTCAGGAATGTGGAGAGCATATTGAAAAATGCGGGCACCAGCTTCAGTCGGGTGGTCACCCTGGTGATATTCCTGACGGATATGTCCCAGTGGGAGACCATGAACACCGTCTATCGAGAGTTCATCCCCCACCCCCCTTGTCGTGCCGCCATTGGCACCACCGCCCTGGCTTTGAAGGGGTTGAATATTGAGATAGTAGATTGTGTGGCATATAAAGTACTGCCTTGAGAGGTGGTTCGCCTTTATCCCTAGCAGCCCCGTGTGCTAAGATATATTTTGACGTTCTAACTGTCTAGGATGCTCCAGGGGAAACGGGGAGGAGTTTCTTTATATCGAATACCCTAATGTAGGTCCTTTAAGGGGGAGATTTTCATGAGAGCGGTAACTTTTCAGGGTCCAAAGCGAATAGAGGTGCGGGATATGCCCACCCCCGATATTGAAGAGCCTACGGACGCCATTCTAAAAGTTGCTACCGCAGCTATTTGTGGCTCGGACCTGCATTTGTACCACGGCCGGGTGGAACAGGAGCCCGGCTTCATCATCGGCCATGAGATTGTAGGTATCGTGGAAGAGGTGGGGCCTCAGGTGCAGATTTTCAAACCTGGGGATAGGGTGGGGGTGGGGCTTGGCCCCGTCTGCGGCAGATGTTTTTATTGCCGCCACAGGCTCTCTTCTCAATGTGTGCACCGCAACGTGTTCGGCTTTGGGGATATCCCTGGCGGCCAGGCGGAATATTTTAGGGTGCCCTTTGTGGATACCACCGCCGAGCTGTTGCCCGAGAGCTTGCCCGATGAGGAGGCTATTCTCGTAACCGATATAATACCCACCGGTTATTTCTGCGCCGAAAATGGGGGAATACAACCCGGCGATACGGTGGCGGTGATAGGTTGTGGGCCCATAGGGTTATTCACCCTGATTAGCGCTCAGCTCTTTGGTCCTTCTCTGGTGCTGGCCATAGATAATGTGCCTGAGCGCCTGGAGCTGGCTCGGAAGAAGGGGGCCGTGCCCGTTAATTTCGACCGCGAAGACCCTGTGGCTAAGATTAAGGAGCTCACCGATGGCCGGGGAGCCGATGTGGTGTGCGAGGCAGTAGGAAGCGAGACCTCCTTGAAAAGTACCTTTTATATGGTGCGACGGGGGGGCACCATCTCGGTGGCGGGGGTCTTCGTTGAGAGACACTTCGATTTCCCCATAGGCAGGGCCTTCGATCGGGGCCTCACCTTCAGGATAGGGATGTGCAACGTTAAGGAATATATGGCAAGGCTATTCCCCTTGATACAGCGCCGTAGAGTAGACCCTTCGGGGGTGGTAACCCACGTATTGCCTCTGGAGGAGGCCCCTCGGGGCTATGACATTTTTGCCAATCGAAAGGCCATAAAGGTCCTTCTCAAACCTTAATGGAGTTGGCTTCAATACACAGGTGTGAATGATTCCCGAGGCTATTGCTGGGGAGCTACTCCGTAGATATCGGTCTGGGGATGATAGGCCGACCAGCCGTACCATTCGGTTATGAAGGATGTAACGAAGGAGAGGGTTTCGCCCTCCAGGGGGCCGGCCACCGCCTGGCCCTCCAGGTTCCAGGTCGAGCCCGTCTCCTTATCTACGATTTTTAACCCCTCATCCCCCACGTTCTCGAACTGTAGTACTTGTCCGTTCACCTCTCGGGAGAAGGCGATGGAGAAGACGCTACTGGCGTCCATGAAGATGACTACAGGTTTGTCTGCCAATGTGTCGTTAATGATCCCGCCCGAATCTATTAGCACGAGAAGGGGATATGCCCGGAAAACCCCCTCCGCCGTTACCCCCAGGACCGGCTCGTTATGAGGGAGGCGGTCGTCCCAGTTTACGATGCTCGCTATGAAGTCGGGTCCCAGCCCCGGACTGCCGATGCCGGTGTCGGAGTACCATTCTTTAAAAGGGGTGTCGTTGGAGAGGACCAGGGTATCTGGGTGAAGCTCCAGCCATCTTTCCCAGGTTACTTGAGCCAGGGGTATAATCTCCAGTTGGGACCCCTTCATGGGGCCGTCGACGGCCTCGCCTCCCAGGTGAGACCAGATGCTCCCCGTCTCTCTATCGTTCATTACCATCACCGCATTGTAGAGGCCGAAGAGCTCGAAATTAAATCTCTGGCCATTCACCACGGGGTTGAACCCAACCCCCGAGCTACACACCACTCAGTAGGTAACGGCGATGGGCTCTCCCCCAATGGTGTCATTGGCTACATGGTGAAACCACATCATGCTGGTGGGGTAGGCCTTGCTTTCCCCGTTTAAGGAGACCCCTAGAACCAGGTCTTGGGCATCAAGGAAGGTGGCCTCATCGGCGGTTATGAACTCGGGGTTGTCCAGAGCCACGAAGGGCCAGATATTTTTCCCTTCTGTAACCTTTTCTCGGATGAAGTCTATGTTATCGTCGGCCGTTGGTTCAGCAGCCTCGGAGTCTTGCAAGGCTATATTTGAGCCTATCTCTCCAGGAGCGTAATCCTGCACCTGCTGGAGTTGCTCCTGGGAAAGTTGCCCCTCCTGGACATCGGGGCTGGGGGACTCGCCCCCTCCTCCACAACTGACAGCTATTAAACCCGCTACCAATAATAGGGCAGGAAGAATAATGGGGGCGCGAAATCTTCTATGGACGCTCATTTTAACGCAGCCTTTAAACCTAAACCACTTATCCAGTATATCAACTTCATATCCAGATTTCCACGCACCAGTGCGGCCAGCTTATCGTATTGCTCTTCTTTGGAGGGCTGTGGTCGGTTGAAGGAGAGCTCTAGTCCCTTTTTAGACGCTAGCTCTTCTAAGAGGGCCTGTCTTAGCCTCTGATTATCGAAGAGGCCGTGGATGTAGGTGCCCAACACATTGCCACCAGCGTTTATTCCTCCGTCCAATCGCTGGCAAGGCTGTCCCCTCCTTTCTTCGATGAGGAAGGGAGATGAGATGCCTTCTCCAGTGGTGCGACCCATGTGGATTTCGTAACCTTCGAAGGGGGTATCCCGAGCTTGCTGTAGCAGACCCGAGCTTCTTACTACCCTTCCCCTCACTCGGTGGGTCTCCTTATGGGGATAGAAGCTGGTGGTCATGTTCAGCAGCCCCAATCCCTCCACTTCCCCCTCGTACGACTCCACGTGGTCGGGATCATAGATGCGTTCCCCCAACATCTGATAGCCGCCGCAGACGCCTATTACATAGGTGCCATCCTGAGCGAGCCTGATGATCCTCTGGGCCAGCCCACTCTCCTTGATGTGCTCCAGGTCTGCCACGGTAGTCTTGCTCCCCGGCAGGATGATTAAGTCGGGGTGGCCTAAAGTGGATGGGCCGTCGACGTATCTCAGCCGTACTCCCTCCTCTCGCTCCAGGGAATCGAAGTCATCGAAGTTGGCGATGTGGGGTAGACATATCACCGCTATGTCCAGCAGAGCGGTATTTTTAGATTCAGCGTGGGGCTTTAGGGCTACCGAGTCCTCCTCGGCTATGTGAATGTCTTGAAAGTAGGGAAGCACCCCAGCGATGGATATGCCGGTGCGCTCCTCCAGCCAGCGTAGGCCCGGCTCAAGGATGGCCATGTCCCCCCGGAACTTGTTGATGACGAAGGCCTTGATCCATCCTCGCTCCCCATCATCCAGCAATTCCAACGTCCCCACCAGAGACGCAAAGACCCCTCCCTGGTCGATGTCCCCCACCAGCAGGACGGGAGCACGGGCGTAACTGGCAACCCGCATGTTCACTATCTCGTCCTGCTTTAGGTTTATCTCC
This sequence comes from Dehalococcoidia bacterium, assembly GCA_036477885.1. Classification (GTDB taxonomy): domain Bacteria; phylum Chloroflexota; class Dehalococcoidia; order JAZGDP01; family JAZGDP01; genus JAZGDP01. Next base: position 789 of record JAZGDP010000225.1, on the reverse strand, counting down.
GCAGGGCTTCCGGCCCCCTCTATGACTACCATATCGTATTCCGCCATCAGCTTATCCAGGGATTGGGTCACCACTTGCCACAGCTGGGGCTTCAGCTTGAAGTATTCTCGAGCTTCAGCGGACTGCATCGGCCGTCCTAAAACTACTATCTGGGAGCGACTATCAGCCTCGGGCTTGAGGAGGATGGGGTTCATCTCCACCGAAGGCTCGATGCCGGCGGCCTCGGCCTGCACCGCCTGAGCACGGCCTATCTCTCCGCCCTCGGGGGTCACATAGGAGTTGAGGGACATGTTCTGGGCCTTAAAAGGGGCAACCTTTAAACCATCCTGTCGGAAGATACGACACAGGGCCGCTACCACTGTGCTCTTGCCCACCCCTGAGGCGGTGCCCTGTACCATTAATACTTTACCTCTCAATTTGGGCCATCTCATCTTTGTAGTCCTCAAGCCTCTGCCACAGCGAAGCCCACACCGCCTTCCTCTCTAAGGGCTCGAGCCTTCGTCCCAGCAGGCGGCTATAGGCCAGCACTGCCTGTCCCGCCAGGTATCCCCAGCTCCCCGGCCTTTCCTCCATCCACCCCTCTACCGCCTCGGGATTTGCCTCAATGGTGGCCTGTATGGCCTGCCTCATGGACACTTCGGGCCGTTTCATCTCATTTAGCTTTTTCCTTCACCATCGCCTTGGCCAGGAGTCGGTCGAGGGCTTCTAACGCTATCGGGACATGTCCCATGTAGAGGTAGGGGCCACAGGTATTCAGGGTGCTGCCTATGACCTCGATGGGGCGGAAAA
>JAZGDP010000224.1:0-5458 GCA_036477885.1 Dehalococcoidia bacterium | reverse complement strand
TGTCTGTAAGGGGAATTCGCTTTCAATATCCCACTTGGGTTGCTTCTCGCCAAGAACAATGGAAACGCGTGGTATTTAGTTTAACTAACCAACTGTTTCGCGCGACGGAGCAAGGAATGAAATATCTAGGTTGGCGGTGGGGCGACCCCTACCGCTATAAAAACGCCTGGGTGAAAACCAACTGGTTCATCTTAGAGAAGCAATCTGCTGTCCAGAAGTAGCCTTGGGGTCGATCATATTCACGGTTTTAGCGGAGGCCTGACTCCTACATAAATAAAATCAGCGAAGTACCAGCCGTTGAGATACCGTAGGGGTGGCCAGTGCTTGAGGATCCCTCGCCAGGAGGAGCGAGACTGAAAATCAGGGGTGTAGTGGATAGCTCTAGCGGGGCAAAACCGGCCTGTTGGAGCGCTCGTAAGTATTGGGCCTTGGTGTAATAGAAGTCTAGGTGGCTGGCCCAGCGTTCGCCTTGCTTGACGTACTTCTCATCGAGTTTGCGTAGCAAAGGTTTGGTGTTTTCCCTGAAGAAAAGCAGTTTCCCGCGGGGTTTAAGCACTCGCCAGGTTTCTTTAAAAGCCGCCAGTAAATCAGGGGTATGATGTATGGAGCCGCTGGCCACAGCGAAGTCCATGGAGCCATCGGCCAACTCCAGTCGATTCAAGTCGCCCGCCACAAGCACTATCCTTTCGGGCCTGGCACCGAAATGCTCGAAAGCTAAAGGGGCCATCAGCTCAAGACGCCTTCGCGAAAGCTCTATAGCGTAGACCCGCTCCACCTTATCCAGACGGGAAAGGAGAGAGGATAGCCAGCAGCTCCCCGCTCCCAGTTCTACTATTTGGCCTGAGAATTGGACACCGGTGGTTTTGATTAGGGCCTGGAAATGCTGAGCAACCTTCTTATGAGTCCACTTACCGATGAGATATTCTTTGGAGTAGCGCTCAGGGCCTAACTGTTCCCGATGTTGTCGCTCTTCCTGGCTGGCTAACTCAGAGAGGGGCCATTCAATGATTTTCAGCATGATAAAACCAGAGTTTTTTAGTAGTGCAGTGGCATTGTAAAACTCTAAGCTTAGAGGAGTCAATGAAGAAGACATGGATATGTACGGCGTTTTAGATCTTTGCCTAGCATTAGCACCTGAAGATAAGGAGGGTATTTGTGAGAGTCGTACTAATACGGGCTAAGTACCATTCGGTGTGGGAGCCCATTAATCTTATGTACCTCTCCGCCTTCATTAAAGAGTTTTGCACCCCCAGCCCCCAGGTGGAGATTCTGGACGCCTATTTCGATTCCGATGAAGCCATCGTGGAGAAGGGCGCCGAGGCGGACTTTGTCGGCTTGAGCGGCACCACCCCCCAATTAGCCCATATGATAGAGCTGGCAAAGCGTATCAAAACTCAGAGCCCCAAAGCTCGCACCATTTTAGGGGGGTTTGGCCCCAGCTTACAGATTCACCGATGTATGAACAGCGCATATGTAGACCACGTAGTAGTGGGGGAAGGGGAGCCTGCTCTCCTTGCTATCTTGAGGGGCGAGGCTAGCGGAAAACTGGTGAGCGCAGAGCCCATTGACGATGTAGATACCATCTCTTTTCCCGATAGAGAAGCTATAGACCTGGAGCGCTATATACAAATAGCGGAGCGGGAGGAAGGACGGAGGGTAACCTCGGTGGTGAGTGAGCGAGGCTGCCCCTTTGGCTGTACGTTCTGCGCCGAAGGAGAGTTCGGCACCATCTGGAGAAAGGCCTCGGAAAAAGAGGGGAATATCCAATACCAGCGCCCTATCCGTATGCGCCTGAGGCAGCCCTCTGAGATTGTGCGTGAGATGGTGGAGGTTCGTGACCGCTTCGGCATCACCTTCTTCAAGTTCAGCGATGCTGAAACTAACCCCACCAAGCGTCATTTCCTAGGCATCTGTCAGGAGATGGTGCGACAAGGATTAAACATTCCCTGGGGATGCAACATGCGAGCCGATAAGCTGAATGATGAGATGTGCGAATGGGCAGTAAAGGCAAACTGCCAGGAGTTTTGGATCGGGGTGGAATCCGGCTCGCCAACCATCCAGCGCCACATCAACAAGGGCACCACCATCGACATGATCCGTCGGGCCTTCCAGGTGAGTCGTCAATATGGCATCCAGAGACGGGCTTACTGCTTGTTGGGCACCCCTCCCGAGTCCTATGAGACCATCCGGGAAACGGAGGAGCTCTTGGACGAGATAGAGCCTGACGTGGTAGGGTTCTCCATCCTGGCGCCTTATCCGGGGACGCCCTACTGGGGCCCAGATTATGAAGACCTCGATTGGAGCAAGGTGGATGAATACAGCAACACCATCTGGTCCAGCCAATACCTTTCCAACGAGGAGCTTAGAGCTGAGCAGGCTCGGTTGATGGAAAAATACAGCACTAAGCTGGCACCCATCGTTCGCAAGAAGGCTACCTTAGGTATCATTCAGCCGGCAAGGACTCTGGATAGCTATACAAGCTGAGGGGAAATAGACGCTTAAGGGGGTTAGGGTGAGGCTGGCTATCTTTTATACCTCTTTATTCTACTTCGACGGCCAAAACTGCACTGCAGATGTGATACAGCACGTCAGCTTTCCGCCATTGAAGGAATACTTCGACGAGATCTATGTAATTGCCGGGGTTAAAAATACCCAGGCCATTAGGGGAGTCCATAGGGTAGATCTTCAGACCCTTAAGGTGCTGGCCCTACCGTCCTTCACCAGTGGCTATCAGCTCTACGTCCTTAAATTCCCCTATATAGTGGCGCATCTTCTCAAACTGTTCCTGGATAAAGGTAAGGATTGGGACGTAGTCCTCCTCTGGGAGCCAACGGTGTTGAATCAGGTCGTCTTTTTACTTTGCAAAGCCTTTCGTAAGCCCGTAGCCCTCCGCATGACCGGCAGGCACGATATGCTCATCTGGGAGACGGCTAAATATAAAAGCCCGTGGCGAAGGCCCCTGTCCTGGTTTCATTCTCGTTGGGTGAGGACGGCGGAGTATTTTTTTTCTCGTACCGTGCCCATCCTCACCGATGGCAACATGGACTTTGCCCCCAAGGGGCTGCGTGGCAAGGTTCCTAAAAGAGGGAACCCGGCAGTGGTATTCGGCATCGACGGAATACCTAATCCCGAGCGGTTTTTAGGCCAAAACGCCCAGCAGGCCCCCATGGAGAACAGCCCCTTTCGAGTTCTCTCCATACAACGGGGCCACCCTCAAAAAGGGCTGGAATACCTCCTGGAGGCTATAGCACTGCTACGAGAGCGGGACATAGATGCCCGGCTGGACCTGGTAGGGCCCCTCTACGGCGAGGCCTATCAAGGTTACGAATATTTTCTCCGCCGAAGGGCTCGGGAGTTGGGCATCGAAAACGTTACCCGTTTCTGGGGTGCTCTGGAGCGGGGTTCTCAATTTTATAAGCTGTATGACGAGGCCCATGCCATGGCCGTAACCTGCGCCACCCAAGCTGATGGCGTGCCCAAGGTGGTGTTCGAGGCCTTGGCTAAGGGCATCCCGGTAGTGGCCACAAAGGTAGGGGGTATGCCCATGGTCATCCGACATAGGGAAAACGGTATCCTGGTAGAGCCCCGTAACGCTCGTTCTTTAGCCGACGGGCTGCAGCTCATTGCGGAAAATAATGACTTAAGGGAGAGAACCATCCAGACCGGGAAGGCAGAGGCCCCAAAATATGCCGACCACGAGGCCATTAAACAACTAATCGCAATCATCGAAAGCGCCCTTCCAGACAAGGGAGGTGTTTCCTAGCTCGGCCATCTCCGATAGGTCCCATAGTTGACTTCTGATGAACATAGCACTGATTCATTTCAAGGAGCCCTCTGCGGTCAAGAATTCTATAGAGTACAGACGACTGCTCTTTTTGAGTCAGCACTATCATGTTTTTTATATCACCTCCAAGAGAGCCCTTATTCCCGATGAGATCCGCCGGCAGGTGCGCCTATATAGAGTTCCGCTGGAGGTGAATGGGAACAAAGGTGATTGGTCTTTTCTCATAAACTATTCCCTTTACGCCGCCTTTTGTTCCTGGGTCATTCCAGGGCTCCTGCTTCGTAGACACATCGACCTGGTGTATACCTTCCATTATCCCGATTGCCTCATAGCATTGGCCGCTAAAATGCTGGGCGCAAGATGGGCAGTGGATGTTTTGGATCTTCCTGACATATATCTGGACAACGCCTCTCAACTCCAGCGGCTACGCAAATCTTACCTTCCCTGGGCAAGGCGAGCCCTTGTGGGGTTGCTGAGGGCCGCCCTGCGTCACGCCGATCTGGTTATCGCACCGGGCACCTCCAACAGAGAAGGGATAGCCAAGGAGCTACGCCGAAGCTATAAGGTAGGAGAGGAAAGGATTTTAGCCCTTCCTAATAGTATAGATCTGGAGTTGACCAGACCCTCCTCCACCAGCTTCCCCAGCGACGGCTTTCGGGTGGCCTATGTCGGCTTCGTTACACCACGGCGGGGCATAGAGACCCTGCTGGAGGCAGTAGCTCTTGCCCTCCCTGAGATTCCCGAAATTCACATGGATCTGGCTGGCTGGGCTAAAGAGGAAGATAGCCAATGGTTAAGGGATTGCCTAATCCGCTTAGGCCTGGAGGATAGGGTGACCTACTACGGTGTAGTGCCCCACCACCGGGCACTGGAGATTATGGAGCAGGCATCTGTATGTGTTTATCCCTTTCCCGAAACGGTATTTTTGGATGGGGTGATGCCAGTAAAGGTGCTGGAGTATCTGGCTCTGAACAAAGCTGTCGTTGCCACCAGTCTGGAAGGAGTACGTAACGTCATCGTCGATGGCTATAACGGGTTGTTGGTAGAGCCCCAGAACGCTAAGGAGATGAGCGAGGCCTTGATGCGCCTTCATCGAGATGCTGAATTGAGGAAGAAGCTGGAAGGGAATGCCAGGGCTAGCATACAACAGTATCACTGGGCAGAGGTTTATCATTCCCTAGCCTCTCGCCTGACGGCACTATGTCAACAGGGGAAAGTCTAATTCCGTGTTTGCACACTTAGGAGAAAACGTAACCATCCAGAAAAGGGCCATCGTGGGGTTTAGGTATCGCAAAGGGTGTAGAAGGGCCCGCATCGGCGATAACTCCATCATACGAGCCTTCACGGTGATCTATGCCGATGTAGAGATAGGATGCGACCTGCAAACGGGCCATCACGCCCTAATTCGTGAATTCACCAATATAGGAAACGGTGTAGTTGTGGGATCAGGGACTATCATCGATGGCCAGACAGTCATAGGTGACCTGGTGAAGATCGAGAGTCGGGTCTATATCCCCGCTCACACTCGAATCGGCAACCGAGTCTTCATAGGCCCCGGTGTGGTGATGACAAACGATAGATACCCCCAGCGCCTACGCTCCGCTTATCAGCCTCAGGGTCCTGTTTTACAAGACGGCGTATCGGTGGGGGCTAACGTTACCATATTGCCCGGAG
>JAZGDP010000223.1:0-4163 GCA_036477885.1 Dehalococcoidia bacterium | reverse complement strand
CGCCCTTAGTATATTCAGAGTCCTTTATAGCTACAGGCACGCCGTGAAGGGGTGGAAGCTCCTTCTCGGTGACGAGAGCCTTTTCGGCAGCCTTTGCCGCCGCTCTGGCCTCGGCTTCCGTCACCGTAAGAAAGGCGTTGAGCTTGGGGTTGAGGGTGTTTATGCGTTCTAAAAAGCAGTCCACTACCTCCACAGGGGAGAGCTCCTTATTCCTGATGAGTTGGGCCAGTTCATGAGCCGGGGTAAAAGCGAGGGTGAGATCCGTCATAGACCACCTCCGGGGGGTTAATAACTTAAATTGACGTATGAAGGCATATTAACAAAAACCTTAGAATTGTCAACTTTAATGAGAATAGAGTTAGGCCACACTAATTTTAAGGAAGGGGCGTGTTTTCCTATCCGCCTAAGTCCTCCCCTCAAAAGACAGATATGGCTGTATGATTAGAATTGGGCTATCTGGGGTATCTTGTCCGCCCAGGGCCTGGCTTGCTCGAAGGCGGCGGAAGCCGCTAGTACCACATCCTCTTGCCCCCAACGACCGATGATGAAGAGCCCAATGGGCAAACCATTTGCTGAGAAGCCACAAGGAACGGAAGCCGCCGGGTACCCTGTCAGGTTCCAGCATACCTGGAAGGGCATAAAGGTAGTCCAATGGGGCTTCACTGGTTGACCCCCTATCTCTCGGGGGGCGTCACCCACTGGAAAGGCTGTGACCACATTGGTAGGTGTTAGCAAGATGTCATACTTCTCGAAGAAATCTGACATTCGGCTTTGGAAATGCCATAACCTATTGAGGGCTCGCACATATTGTACGCTTGTTACTTCTCGAGCCGGCTTCATCTCCACCACCGATTCGGGGAACAGGTCCTCTGGTCGTTCCTCCAGGAGGTTGCCGATGGCAACATATTCGTCGGCCAGGATTATAGGTGTGTATATATCGAAGGGGTACTCTATGTCGGGGGCAGCTTCCTCAACGGTGCACCCTAAAGTCTCAAACACTCTGGCCGCCTCTTCTGATGCTGAGCGTACCTCCGAATCCACCTTGGCATAGCCCATATCGGCGCTCCAAGCCATACGAAGTTTTGGCAGTGGCTTATCAACGACGCTGAGGTAGTCGGGGGCTTTTTCTCGAATGGATATGGGGTCGCGGCTGTCATGACCCGCCATGATGCCGAGCATTAGAGCGGCATCCTTAACGGTGCGTGAGATGGGGCCGCTGTCTAAAAGCAAAAGGGAGTCGGGAGCGGGGGGCCACAGGGGTATTCGCCCGTGGGTGGGCTTAATACCAAACACTCCGCAGAATCCAGCGGGATTGCTGATGGAGCCGGCGGAGTCGCTGCCGGTGGCCAGGGGACTCAGGCCAGCGGCGATAGCGGCGGCCGACCCACCGCTGGAGCCTCCCGTGGTGCACCTGGTGTCCCACGGATTCCGACAGTCATCCCCTAGACGGTTCTTGGTCTCCCCTAACAAGCCGAACTCGGGAGTGTTGGTCTTGCCCAGGATGATAGCGCCGGCGGCGCGCAGTCGCTCCACGGCGATAGAGTCTTCATCGGGCACGAAATCCTTGTAAACCAGGGAACCTGAAGTGGTGCGGATTCCCTTAGTGTACTCCAGGTCCTTGATGGCCACCGGTACGCCATGAAGGGGAGGGAGCTCCTTTTGGGTGACGAGGGCCTTCTCGGCGGCAGCCGCTGTTGCTCTGGCCTCCGATTCCGTCACCGTGAGGAAGGCGTTGAGCTTGGGGTTGAGGACGCTGATGCGCTCTAAAAAGCAGTCCACCAACTCCACCGGGGAGAGCTCTTTGTTCTTGATGAGTTGGGCCAGTTTATAAGCTGGGGTAAGGGCCAGTGCAGTATCAGCCATGGGTCACCTCCCAGGGGGCAATAGCCTGTTGTAACTATGATGGTATGTTAACGACCATTTCCTAGATTCGTCAAGTCTATGGATATTAGCATGAGGTAAAGAGGTATAAAGGAAGGGGCCTCCGAAATTTCAGGGGCCCCTTCCTTTTTGGGCATCTAACTAAGGATGCTTAATACCCTACGACGGTATCCATGCCCTCCATACGTCCTCGTTCTCGGCCATCCAGTCGCGCACCGCCTGTTCTACAGGCACCTCATTTATATCCACGGCAAAGATCATCGCGTTCTGGTCGTCGTTGGAGAGGTTGAAGTTCCTGAAGAACTGGGCTGCCTCGGGGTTCTCCTGCGCCCAATCCGAGTTGCCTATGTTAAAGAGGACGTCTACGGGGCGGTCGCAGGCGTAGGTGCCTTCCACGCCCTCAACGTATCCGAAGCACTCATCGGTATAGGCTGGCAGAGGAATTTGAGTCATGTCGTACTTAGCGTGTGCCCAGTGAGGCTCCCAGGCATAGAAGAATAGGGGGTCTCCCCGGGAATAGTAGGCATCCACCTCCGCCCACAGGGCAGCCTCAGAGCCCAGATATACGTGCTCATAGTCCAGGCCCAGGTTGGCCACCCTCTCCTCCTCCTTGCAATCCCATCCGACAACAGGACATCCAAGCCAGCGTCCTTTACCGCCCATCTCCGGGGTGGTGAACAGGTCTTTGTACTTGTCGAGGTCGGTCCAGTCCACCAGATCTGGGGCCGTGGCCTCGATACCCCGCTCCGGATCTCCCTCAATGACGTAGGTGAAAACGTAATATGCCGTGATGCCTACAACACCCATGTCTTCCAGATTCACTACCTCTCCAGTTCCCCCCTCTTCCGCCAGGTAATTCGCCATGGGGGCGGGACTAAAGGAGGGCCAGATCTCCATGGCCACGTGTAAGTCCCCCTGTGACAAGGCTGCCCACTGGGCGGTGTAGTCGGCAAATATCAGCTCTACATCGTAGCCCATCTCCTCTTCGAGGATGACTTTGGACAGATTTATGTTCACCAAGTTGCCCGTCCAGTCGTTCTCGGCAATCTTGATAGTACCCTTCGAAACTTCGGGCGCAGCCGCTGCTGGTTCTTCCGCCGCCGGTGCCGCTGCTTCCTCCTCCTCTTCACCGCCACAGGCTGCAGCCACCAGCACCACCACCATCACCGCCGAGGCGAGAAGCATCCACGTGCTTAAACGCTTCTTACGCATAAATCACCTCTTTTCATTTACCGTTTTGTCCGTGGCTCTTTGCTCGGCTTAACCCCTCCTTTTTTGATAGGTTAGGCTATCACCCCCTTTATGTCTTTTTGGGCATCTAGTAAACGGAGTCTAACCGGAATTTCCCATTTCAACTCGCAATGAGGCAATTCTCATCCGTCATCGCTCTTGGCGTCAATGATATGCCCATGTCATTTGGCTGTCAAACCATCCCAGAGCCTCGCAGGCCGACCATGCGCCGAGCACTTCGGTAGTAGAGCCTTTGTTTACGTTGACACCCCGCCTTTGTAGCTCGGACCCGGTGCCCCCGTCCAGAATCAATACTTCCCCTGCATTAAGTCGGTCGAGAATGTTGCGTAAAGGCATACTCTCACCTCCTCTGAGATTTTATTGCAGCTTGCCTCAGCCAGCCTTTGGGTAGACCCTGCCCAACGGCATGGCCCGATTATCATGTTAGCCACATTAACATTGGGATTTGCGTGGCGAGATTCATCCTATGTCTTGGGACCACTACGACACAACTTTCGCTAGGTCCTTTAAGATAGCCTTTGCGGCGTTGTGCCCAGGAGCCCCGGTCACCTCTCCCCCAGGATGTGTGCCAGCCCCGCACAGGTACATCCGCTCTATAGGTGATCGGTAGGGCATCCGGCCGGAGAAGATCTGCTCCGAAGTTGTATCTATGTGGTGAATGTTACCGTCGGTCATGCCCTCCCGTATCTCTATGTCCTTGGGGGTCTGTACCGTCCAGTGGATAATGGCATCTCGGAAGTTGGGAGCGTACTGGGTGAGGACGTCTATGACCTGCTCCCCAACCCCCATTCCTGCCTCGTCCCAAGACCCCTCCTTCAATTCTCCCGGGTTAAAGAAAATATCAGAGGAAAGGACATGATGTCCACCCGGTGCTAGGGAAGGATCGTAAATCGATGGAATTTGAATCCCCAATATCGGGCAGGTGGGTGGCCTACCACTTTTGGCATCATCCCAGCTCTGCTGGCAATAGTCCACCGAGGGACAGATAGTGATTTGGGCAATCCTCCGAGGGTCGTAATCTTTGCCCAGGT
>JAZGDP010000222.1:0-7624 GCA_036477885.1 Dehalococcoidia bacterium | reverse complement strand
CATATCGAATATGCCGGGCCCTCGAGCAATACCCCCATCCCTCCGAAAAGGGCGCAGCTTTAAGGTCCCAATGGGCCAGACCGTGTCCATGTGGCACAAGATAAGGACTTGCCGACCCTCCCCCTCCCACCGGGCGAGGAGGTGGTTCCCCCTCTCTGCCTGCTCCACCACCTCCACCTGGGCGCCCAACTCCACTAATCGCTCCCTCAAGAAGCTACCCAAGGCATCCACAGCTTCTTTTTCGCTGGTGGGGGACTCCATCTCCACCAGTTTTTGGAGGAGGCTCACCATATCCTGAGTCTGAGCCTTCAAATAGCTCAGCAGATTCGCCATATCAACTGTTACGCCGATGGAAGACTGGGGACGTATCCCCTATTTCCTTACCTTTCTGATTTCCCGATTATTGTACCTTGGCCTATAACCGCAAGCAACAGGTACAGGGATACCGGGCTTAGTTGCCCCTCTAAGTCCCGATGCTATACTAAAGACTACATATCCATCCTAACAAGGAAACATTAAGCAATAGGAGCAGGCGAGACCGGGTTCTAGGGCCTTAGGGAGTTTTATGAACAGAACCGAGTCCATATCTAAAATTCCACCTTATGGGCTTCTAGTAGTAGGCACCATGTCGGTGGCCATATCCCTGGGCATCAGCATGAACCTTACCATAGGACTTCTTTTGCCCGATATCACGGAAAGCCTACATCTATCGCCTATAGAGAAGGGGTGGTTGGGTTCCTCAGTCATTATCGGCCAAATCCTGTTCGCCATACCTTTTGCCTTATGGCTGTCCCGCTACAGGCCGTGGAGGGTTCTAAGTGCGTCCCTTCTCGGCGGCGGACTCTTGATATTCCTTCAGGGGTTGGCTCCTGGCCTCGCAATCCTCTTGGTCACTCGAATAGCTTTCGGTATGGCTTATATAGCAGCCCAACCCGCCCGAGCTATCTTGATTCAACAGTGGATACCAGTAAGGAAAATCGTGCTGATTTATGGAGCTCATAGCCTTATATTTTCACTCATCTTATTTGTCGCCGCCATCACTACCCCTTTCCTGATTATATGGCTTGATGGCTGGCGAAACACCCTTTTTGCAATGGCCATCATTTATACAGGAGTGGCTCTTTTCTGGGTTTTCTTCGGCAGAGAGCGCATCACCCCCCAGTATCGGGAGATGGTAAGGTCTCAGGCAAGGACCCCCCTTAACAGCATAGTGCGGTATAAGACCCTGTGGATAGGAGCCATAACGATGTTCATCGCCGACTTAACCTGGGTGACCATGCCAGTGTTCTGGCCCACTTATGCTTTAGAGGAATTTGGGCTTCCAGTAACTCGGGCGGGAATCATATTAAGCACCGCTCTCATATCATCGGCCCCTACGTCCCTACTATTCACCTTCGTTCCGGCCTTCGTTAATAGGAGGAGAGAGGTATTGGTAACCTGCACTATAGTTGTAAGCGGTAGCATGGTAGGAATGCTTCATACAGGCTCTTTCCCTCTGCTGATGGGCCTGGCGATTGCAATGGGGTTGGCCTGGGGATATATACCTTTACTACTAACCATCCCTTACGAGCTTCCCGGGATCAAGCCCCGGGAGTTGGCGGTGGCCTGGTCATTTTTTCAGACCTTAGCGTGGGTGGGGGGGGGTATAGGCCCGGTCTTGACCGGTTCCCTACAGCAAGCCACCGATTCCTTGTTCCTTGCCTTACTGGTGATTGCCCTAATCAACCTACTGGTTATAGTGGGCGCACTGAGGTTACCAGGCAGGTTCCCAGCCGAGGCCACCGTCACCGAACCCATACCCACACCCCCCAATTACCCAGACCTCTCTCGCCGACGGTAAAGGCAGTAAGAACTAAACCTATCAAGGTTTAAAACAGGGGGGCAGAAACTATTGGGCCGACGATGAAACTCCCAACACCGGCGAGCCGTGATGATGCACCATTCCCCAGCCGTCTCCGTCATTGACGAAGATGTTGGTGGCCTGAATCTTACCCTCGGTTACATGACCCTCTACCACGCTCACGATGTTTTCCAGACAAGCTACCCAGCCACAGTTCCCTACCACCGTCACATCCACATCTGTAATGGTAAACTGCATGTAATTGGCATTGTCAAATATGGTCTCCCAGCTATCCTGAACCGCCGGCCATCCCACCAGAAGCCCCCACCCAGGGTGGAATGCACCTCACCTCCTGGGAATGGACCCAGACTTTCGCCATGGCTTCGATGCTGAGGCTCTCAAAGGCCTTATAAAACTCCCGGTTCACCTTTTTTATCTCTTCAGCCGCTTTCTCCTCCAAGCTCATAGTTTCACCCCTTGTATCGCCTTCGCCAAATATAAGGGTTTGCTCCCTTCGACGGCTACCCCCCTCAAGGGTAGCCTGTCATGAATGCCCACGTGCTACAAGTAGTGGAGGTGAGGTCCCAGGTAGGCCCCTAAATTTTAGTGGAATCCCTATTTAGTGAGTTGCCCTTGGCCCTACTCTAGGGATGGTGGCTTGGTGCCTATCACTCCTTGCTCTTCCAACTGGGTCAACTCCTCCTGGGGCAGCCCTAGTAGCCCTACCAGAATCTCTTGATTATGCTCCCCTAAGCAGGGAGCCGGCTTTCTGAGGGTAGGGGCTGTTTTAGAGAGGCGCATAGGGGGGCCAGGATAGGGAAAGGTGCCCGTTTGAGGGTGAGCAACATCCCAGAAAAATCCCCTCTCTTTCAGATGAGGGTCGCTCAGCACCTCTTTGTTGTCCAATACGGCAGCAGCGGCCACGCCCGTCTTCTGCAACATCTGCATAACGCTGTAATGATCGTGCTGAGACGTCCACTGCTCTACCAGCCCGTCCAGTTCATCCCGATTCTTCCATCGACTGAGCTGGTCGGAGAAGAGATCCTGCCTAGTCCAAGAAGGGTTTCCCATGACGCTACAGAAGGCCTTCCACTCCTCATCAGAAGTGACGGTGATGACTATCCACTGGTTATCCCCTTTACAGCGATAAGGCCCGTGAGGGGCGGCATAGGGATGGCGATTGCCCTGGGGCTGAGGCTCCCTACCTGTAAGGCTGAAGCCCACGATTTGATGGCCGATGAGGGAGGTGGCCATCTCACTCTGGGCCAGCTCTATATACTGCCCTTCGCCGGTGAGTCGGCGATGTAGCAGGGCCAGAAGGATAGCCCCCACGGCATGAAGGGAGGTAGCGGGGTCGGTGTAAGCATAGCCCATTCTGCAAGGCTCGTCCTTAGAATAGCCCATTAAAGTGGTGATGCCAGCTACCGCCTCGATCTCGGGGCCCCAGCCCAGGTAATCCCTGTAGGGGCCCGACCTTCCAAAGGCAGGGAGGGAGATCATTATTAGGGATGGATTTACTTCTCTGAGAGCAGGATATTCTAATCCGAAGTTTTTCATGACTCTGGGGGTGTAATTCTCTATGACCACATCGCTTACGGCTACCAGCCTCTTAAAAAGCTCCTTGCCTGGCTTGGTGTTCAGATCCAGGGTGACTCCATACTTGTTACGATTATAGTCGTTGAACATGCCGCTTCGGTTCCAGGGTTGTTCACCGGGCTTACCCTCGGGAAACAGGCCCAATCCCATAGAGTCCTGCTCCTCGGCCCCAGTCTGCCAATAGAGCCCTCGGGATCTTAGGTCCTCCACCTTTATCACCTCGGCCCCCAAATCCCCTAAGATTCTAGTGGATAAAGGGCCAGACCACACTCGTGTCAGGTCGGCTATTCTCACACCTTTCAAAAGCATTTTCTTCATCTTGCCCCCTTCTACACGAAGCTGGCTAAATGACCCACGCCCCCCTCAGGCGGACGAGGTCCTCTTTGCTATATCCCAGCCACCCACAGTAAATCTCCTGATTGTGTTCCCCCAAGAAAGGCGCCCGAGTAGTCTGCCAGGGGGTGGCTTCCATTCGGAAAGGCCCTCCCGGGTAGATTACCTTCCCCACTTCAGGGTGCTCTATCTCTTGCCAGAACTCCCTGGCTTTATAATGGGGGTTCTGCAACAGCTCTTCTATCCTAAGCACCATTCCACCCAATACCCTCAGCTCTTGGGCAAGCTGGAATACCTCCTCCTTGGTATGCTCCAGAAACCAGGGCATCAGCTCCGCATCCAGCTCCTCGGCGTGTTCCACACGGCTGCGGGCCGTCTGAAACCGGGGATCTTCCATCAGATCCAACCTGTCCACCATCAGAAATACTGGCTCCTGATTGAGGCTCATCCGCCCACTCATGCTCACCCAGCCATCCTTGCAGGGATAAAGGGTAATGGGATGATCTATGTCCACACGATTTCCCAGCCTCTCCTGAATCACCCCTCGATAGGCATAATTGGCCAGGGTGTACTCGTGCTGCCCTGCAAGGCACTCCTGAATGGAAACATCTATGTACTGGCCCTGTCCAGATTCCTCCCTCCAGTAAAGGGAGCCCAAAATGCCATCGAAGGCGTGTAGTCCCCCTTGATACTCCGGCTGATATTCCAAGCAGGTCAGAGGCTCCTTGTGAGGAAAACCCGTTATGTACATGTGTCCGCTGAGGGCATATTCCACCATAGAATTGGCCTTGTAGTCCCTATAAGGGCCGCTCTGACCAAAATTGGTGATGGAGGCCATGATGAGCCTGGGGTTTATCTTATCCAAAGTTTCGTAATCGAGCCCTAGCTGGGACAGAACCCCAGGCTGGAAGTTCTCCACCAGAACGTCCACCTCCTTCACCAGCTTCTTAACAATCTCTACCCCAGTAGGGCTGTGTATATCCAGGGTAATGCTCTTCTTGCCGGTGTTGAGGAACAGGAACAGAGCGCTCTTCTCGGGGTGGGGTTCATCATTGGGAAAGGGACCTATCCTGCGAGAGACATCGCCTTCCCCGGGCCGCTCCACTTTTATCACCTCGGCCCCAAAAGCTGCCAAAAACTTGCTGCAGAAGGGGCCTGATAAATGATGAGTTAAATCCAGAACCTTGACATGAGATAATACCTGCTTACTCATCTATTTTCTCCTCGAAAAGGTTCCCTTAAAGGAGGATAGCAAGGTTGTGAATTTAACGGCTTAACTGTCCAGCAATTGCTTAAGAGGTATTATAACATCCCAAATTTAAAACTCAACGTCGAATAGAGAGCCTAATTGAGGGACAAATGTCTTAATGGATAGAGGTATGCCAAAGTTTAATAGGGGGATTAAAAGGCCCCTGAAAAGCCTTCTCGGCCTCAGGGTAGTCAAAGTCTAAGACCCCCTCCTCCCCTACGGTGATATTCCTTACAGTGATAGAACCCTTCTGGTTAATGTCGTTAGGCCCAGAATTAGATCGACCGTCCTTTAGATATGGATTATGGAGGTAGGAGAAGTCAAAGTCGGTGGAGAAGCCCGAGAAATAAGTATAGGCTAGGCGGGCCGGATCGTAGGCCATCATGCCGGGGGGTGTTACTCCCAGCATATCTTTATCCTTCCATCGCCAGGGAGGGTTGGCTTTGTTTTTACCTATAAGGGGGGGATAGTTTCCCTGAAAGGCTCCATTAGGGGCGTAGGTCTCCTTCCTGTACCGCCGCTCCCCCAGCCCCCCGCCCTCAAATATAGACACCAGCTTGTAAGGGACATCCATACCGCCGATGGGGGCGCGATATGGGTAAGGGGGTTCGCAGGCGATTTTAGCAGGGTAATACCGCACTCCCTGGTTAGCCTCGGCCACGAAGGTCAATCTGCCCAATAGCCTTGTCACCCCATTGTGGTACTCCAGATATTCGCCTCGAAAAGACCCTCCGTCCCACGCCCAAAGCCCATGGCCATAAGGGTCTTGGTAAAGGGCGGGATGGTACACACCCTCTAGCTTGGTGCAAAGCAGGGTCCCATCCACACCCCTCACCTCCTGGCCGCCCCTCCGTCGGGGCCCTCCCTCCAGACGGTTATCGAAGGTATAGAGCCAGAAGCCATCGTGGGAGGCGGTGATCAAGCCTTGAATGTATCCGTACCTAACTCCGGCCCTCTTCTCGATGATCATTAGGCAACCCTCCATGTCGTTCTCGTGCTGGAAGAAGGGGATCAACCAGGGGTGCCAGTCCCTGGGGTGGTAGAAAGAGTAGATGATATACCAATGGGTTTCCGTCTCCACCAAGGAATAGTAGACATGGGGGATGAGAGGATATTTATAGATATGCCCCCACTTATGGTGAGTGTTCCAGCGTCCATCGTAATCGACGGCGGCTAGAAGGTCGGCTCGGGGGGTTCTGGCACCCACGCTCTGGTAGTGGATGGGGGCCCAGCGAAAGACCAAGCCTTGTTCGAATTCGATCTGGCTCTTATTAGGGAGCGAAGTTGGCACAGCGTTGGCAAGTCTCTTTAGGAATGAGGCCCCATCTCATCAGGTAATTGAATACAAAACAGCCAGCGCAGAAGCCTAGAACCGACTCCAACCCGGCGAACACAGCCAGGACGATGAGGACACCCTCCGCCGCCAGGCTCAACCCAAAGCCGTAGGTCAGAATCAGGGCAGTGGCTGAAAAGGCCAGGCCTATGGTTTGAGCGAACCGCTTGGGCGGCCCGGCGACCAGCTTCCTCCGATTTCCTACAGCCGGAACCAGTGCTCGGGTGGCTAGCAGTCCCATAGGGCTTAAGGTAGGTCCGGTGAGCACTCGGGCCAGGAATCCATAGACTAGGAGAAACATCAGCCAGTGTATATCCAAGACAACAATAAGCAGTGACAACGCCAGTACCATGCCTGCTACCATCCGTGCAGCGACTTCATTCACCGGATGGGGAAAGCTGAATACCTCCCTCAGAGTCTTCGATATGAGATTCGATTCCCGGGGACTGACCGTTTCCGTGTTCACCCTTGCTCCTCTAAGCTTTGCTACTCTTCAAAAAGGCCTGTACACTGCGCAGGGCAAAAAAGAACCCTCGTTAGTGTTCCACGCGAGGGTACTGCGCCTGCGACTCCTATGCTTTCACTAGCGGACTAGGCGATAGGCCCTCCTATGTGATGGGTACAGACGCACTTACTTAGCAACATAGCATCTACAGTTTAATCCCTTGGCACATCAAAGTCAAACAGCCCTTTTTTAACTGTCGCCCTTGGCGTGAGCTCAGGCCGAGGGGTCCTCATGACGAAGCCCTCCGCAGGCCGCTTTTCTCCGGCTCGACCTCCTGGTAGCCGTACCGCTTGAGCCAGGCAGTCTTGACATCTTCCTCAGTTACGCCCGGATTGAACGTGTACGCAGGCGAGCGCACTGGAAGGGCATGCTCAACGTGTATCTTGACTACCGTGTTCACCGGGTACTGCTGACCTTCCCGACCCCACAATTCACCGGCGACCTTATCGAAGACAGACCCCTCATAAACGAGCTCAGCCTTCCCCTTGAATCGATATCCCCTGCGTAGGATTGGGTCGACGACATTGATTTCAATGTAAGGATTTCCCTTCAAGTTCTCAACGGTATTGGGTGAGGCGATGTCGGCAAACACCAGGTGCTCATCGTCCCAAACGCCGATTGATCCCTTTGGGGATAGGTTCGGTTTACTGTCCGGACTCACGGTAGCGACGAAGCATAGCCGGATTCGAGAAACCATGCTTTTCATGTCCTCGGTGAGGATCGCCATTGCTTACTCCTTTCCCGATAGTTTGACCATCACGCAAGCGC
>JAZGDP010000221.1:0-8289 GCA_036477885.1 Dehalococcoidia bacterium | reverse complement strand
CGCCTCTGCCATGGCCATTGAGATGAGGCATACCCTTGCCTACTATTCTAAATACGCTATCAGTCGGAGACCCTTCCGGGAGATCTAGAGACAAGCTCTCATACAAGCCTGGCACCTGTACCTGTCCTCCTAGAGCGGCCTGAGGAAAGCTTACCTCATGCTCTACATACACATCGTCCCCACGCCTTTGAAAAACGGGATGTTCTTGTACATGGAGAACTACGTATAAGTCGCCCGGGATGGCTCCTGCTCCCCCTGATTCCCCGGCCTCCTCTATACGTATACCATGGCCGCTATCTGCCCCCTTGGGTACGACTATGGTGAACTCCTCCTCTTTTTCCAGCAGGCCGCTGCCCTGACACTCGTGGCAGGCCTCTTTTATAGTTTGACCCTTGCCTCGGCAATTGACGCAAGAGGCAATCTGTCGAAACACACTGAAGCCCGTCCTCTGCTCCCTGACTATTTGACCTGTGCCGCCGCACTGATGGCACTGAACCAGGCCCTCCGGCCGGGCGCCCAGGCCTCTACAACTTGGACATGTCTCCACCTTGGGGACTTGAATAGTCTTTTCGACTCCCAGGGCAGCTTCTTCGAGGCTTATCTCCAGATCATATCGCAGGTCGGCGCCTCTTTTAGGTGCTCTGGTTCGAGCACCTCTGGGTCCGCCAAAGAACTGATTAAACAGGCTATCACCGAAGCCGAACCCCAAGCCTCCTAGGCTGAACTCTTGGAAGAGGCTCTCGAAATCGACTCCTCGAAAGATGTCCTCCTGGGTATAGCCTTCGAGGCCTGCATGACCGTATAGGTCGTACAGCCTCCTCTTATGCCCATCGCTGAGGACGGCATAAGCCTCGTTTATCTCCTTCATCCGCTCGGCGGCCTGCTGATCTCCTGGATTCCTATCTGGGTGGTATTTCAGAGCCAGGGCGCGGTAGGCTTTCTTGATGGCATCACCGTCGGCGTTTCTATCCACGCCTATGATTTCGTAATAATCTCCCTTAGCCATCTCCTCAACGCTATACACAAATTCCTCACAGCTTTTATAGGGCTATTTAATAGATTTAAACACTTTTGGGCCTCCCAAGGGTTTAACCGGGGAGGCCCAAAAGTCTCATCTAGGGGTTGTTAGGGGCATCAAAACTCCATGTCATGGCCCCCGCCGGGGGGCATTGCGGGCATAGCTGGCTTCTTCTCCGGGACATCTGTTATCAGGGACTCGGTGGTTAGGACCATGGCGGCGATGCTGGCGGCATTACCCAGAGCGGCCCTAGTGACTTTGGTGGGGTCTATAATGCCCTTGGCTACCATATCGCCATATTCGTCCTTTAGGGCATCATAGCCGTAATACTTGCCCCTATTCTTTCTGATCGCCTCCACCACCACTGACCCCTCTTGACCGGCATTGATGGCTATCTGTCGTGTAGGCTCTACCAGGGCCCGACGGAGTATGTCGAGCCCCCAGGCCTCATCGCCTTCTACCTTCGTCCGGTCCAAGGCAGACATAGCCCTGATAAAGGCGACGCCGCCCCCGGGCAGAATGCCTTCCTCTACAGCCGCTCGAGTGGCGGAGAGGGCATCCTCTACTCGGTGTTTCTTCTCTTTAAGCTCCACCTCGGTAGCGGCCCCCACCTTTATGACTGCCACACCGCCTGCTAGCTTGGCCAGCCGTTCCTGGAGCTTCTCCTTATCGTATTCCGAGGTGGTTTCATCGATCTGGGCCTTGATCTGCCTCATCCTGGCCTGGATCTGCTTCTCCTCGCCTTTACCTTCCACTATAGTGGTATCGTCTTTGTTGGAGACCACTCTCCTGGCCCGGCCCAGATCGGAGATAGTAGCCGAGTCTAGCTTTCGGCCTCTCTCCTCGGTGATGACGGTGGCGCCGGTGAGGATACCCATGTCCTCCAGCATGGCCTTACGGCGGTCTCCGAACCCTGGCGCCTTTACCGTGAGACAGTTAAAGGTGCCCCGTAGCTTGTTTACCACCAGGGTGGCCAAGGCCTCTCCCTCCACGTCCTCGGCTACCACCATCAAGTTCTTGGAGACCTGGAGCACTTTTTCCAGGATGGGTAGCAGATCGGAGACCGCGGAGATCTTTTTATCGGTGAGAAGTATATAGGGGTCCTCTATCACCGTCTCCATCCGCTCGGCGTTGGTCACGAAGTAAGGGCTGATGTAGCCCCGGTCGAACATCATACCCTCCACATACTCCGTTTCTAAGCGAATGCCTTGACCTTCCTCCACTGTGATCACCCCATCCTTACCCACCTTTTCCATGACCTCGGCGATCAGATCGCCTATCTCCTGATCGTTGGCGGAGATGGCTGCTATCTGGGCCATCTGGGATTTCCCCTCAATGGGTATGGAGATCTCTTTAAGCTTATTCAGTACAGCATCGCTTGCCTTCTCCACGCCCCGTTTAATGGCCATAGCATTGGCTCCGGCGGTCAAATACTTCATTCCCTCGTGCAGCATGGTCTGGGCCAACACGGTGGCGGTAGTGGTGCCGTCGCCTGCCACATCGTTAGTCTTGGTAGCAGCCTCCTTGATAAGCTGAGCCCCCATGTTCTCAAAGGGCTCCTCCAGCTCTATCTCCTTGGCTATGGTAACGCCGTCGTTGGTTATGGTAGGTGCCCCGAATTTCTTGTCCAGTATCACATTTCGGCCCTTGGGGCCCAAGGTCAGCTTTACCGCGTCGGCCAGGGTATCGATGCCTCTTCTAAGGGATCGCCGGGCCTCCTCGTTGTATAACAGTTGTTTAGCGGGCATTAATTACACCTCCTCTCGCTAAATAGCTTTTGTCATGAAATTTTTGCAAGGATATCGTTCTCCCGCAGAATGAGAAGCTCCTCATCCTCCACGTCTATTTCGGTGCCTCCATATTTGGAGAAAAGAACCTTGTCCCCCTTCTTAAGCCCCATCTCTATCCTCTTGCCCTCGGGAGAGAGCTTTCCCGGCCCCACGGCGATAATCACACCCTCCTGAGGTTTCTCCTGAGCGGTGTCGGGCAGGACTATTCCCCCTTTGGTAACATCCTCCCCTTTCGTGGGTCTCACCACCACTCTATCCTCCAGGGGTTGCAGTTTAACTCCCGTTGCCAATTTAGTCGCCACTAATCCACCTCCTTTCTCTTTTTCAGTGGGTCTTTATTAGCAGTTAGAGTCTTAGAGTGCTAACTGTACTTATTTTATCTATTTTCTTTTTATTGTCAATAGGTAGTCCTTCATGGGGTGAAGGAAGGTTGATAATCTGTTAAAATTGTTCCGCCCAGGGAGGTAAGAAACGCTTGGCCTATAGATAGAGGTGTCGAGGACGTTCGGCACCGATCATCCGTCTTGAGAGCCGTTGAATATAGTACGGAAGCCATTTAAAATAGCTTAGGCGTACGGTAGTCGTGAGGGTTAATTCCAAATATAGGAGGGGATAATAATGAAAGCGATAGTCTTCGAGCAGCATGGAGGGCCGGAGGTACTTCAATACAAGAATGTGCCCGAGCCCAAGATAGGGCCAACGGAGGTGTTGATAAAGGTAAAGGCCTCGGCCTGCAACTACAACGACATATGGGCACGCAGGGGGTTGCCTGGGATAGAGATAATCATGCCTCACATCTCGGGGAGCGATGTATCGGGCATAGTGGAGGAGGTGGGAGAGGTGGTGCAACTGGCCAAGCCCGGCGACGAGATAGTTATCTACTCCGGGTTTGCCAATCCCAGCGGCGTGGAGGCCAGTAGAGGGGAGCCCTTCTTCCAGCGGGACTTCAAAATCTGGGGATTTCAGACGGGGCCCCTCGATGGAGGCCACGCTGAATACGCCAAGGTTCCCGAGTTTGCGGCGGTGCCCAAGCCCAAGAACCTGAGCTGGGAGGAGGCGGCATCCATGCCCCTGGTGTTATTCACCGCCTGGAGGATGCTGGTGAGCAGGGCCAAGATAAAGGCGGGAGATTTTGTGCTGGTGTGGGGTGCGGCGGGGGGGCTGGGGGTGATGGCGGTGCAGATATGCAAGACGTTCAATGCTAAGGCCATAGCGGTGGCCAGCTCCGATGAGAAGCTAGAGGTAGCGAAGAATCTGGGAGCCTACGCTGGGATAAATCGCAAGACCCAGGATGTGTATGAGGAGGTGAGGAGCCTGACGGGTAAACGAGGGGTGGATGTGGTGTTTGAGCATGTGGGGGAGGCTACGTGGGCGACGGGCATTCGGTGTCTGAAGTGGGGAGGAACGTTGGTTACATGTGGAGCCACCTCGGGCTTTAAGGCCTCTACAGACATACGTTTTTTGTGGAGTAAACAGATGAACTTCCTGGGCTCTCACATGGGCAGTAAATCGGAGATGGTGGAGGCCCTGAGGTTTGTGGAGAGTGGGGATATAAAGCCGGTGGTGTCACAGGTGCTGCCGCTGAAGGAGAACCCGCGAGCGCAGGAGATAATGGAGAATAACGAGGTGGTGGGCAAGATAGTCCACGTCCCGGAAAATTGATCCAACTCAGATGAGTTCCTTAAGTTTTAATCTAGGCTGCCTCACGGGGAGTTGAGATGGAGGTCCTTCGTAG
Organism: Dehalococcoidia bacterium; assembly: GCA_036477885.1. Lineage (GTDB taxonomy): Bacteria > Chloroflexota > Dehalococcoidia > JAZGDP01 > JAZGDP01 > JAZGDP01. Next base: position 3,746 of record JAZGDP010000221.1, on the reverse strand, counting down.
CTTACTATTCGTGCCGGGCACCAGGGAGAAGTTCATCCAGAAGGCCCCCACGGTGCCCGCAGACGTGATATGCCTGGACTTGGAGGACTCGGTGCCTTCAGCCGAGAAAGCCAACGCTCGAGAGGTGGTGAAAAGCTTCATCCCCCAGATGCCCAGGACGGGGTATCGCATGTATGTGAGGGTGAATGGCCTGGCGACGGGGCTGTTGGAGGAGGACTTGGACGCCGTAGTGAGCCCCTTACTGGATGGGATAAGTCTGCCGAAAACGGACTCGGCGGCCACCATAAAGCAGGTCGACGCTTATCTTACTTTCCTTGAGAAGATTCGAGGCGTGCCTCAGGGCCAGGTCAAGATAATCCCCTGGATAGAGACGGCCGTGGGAGTGATGAATGTTTATCAGATCTTGACTGCCTCGCCCCGAGTGATGGCAGCCTCCTTCGGTGGGGAAGACTATACCACCGACATGGGTATACAAAGGACGCCCGGCAGCAAGGAGATAGAATACGGTAGATATGTGGTGGCCACCGCTTGTGTAGCAGCCAATGTTATACCCATAGACACCCCCGAGCCCGATCTCGCCAACATTAAGCACTTGGAGGAGGAGACTTCCTTTGCCAGGAGCATAGGATTTAGGGGTAAGTGCTGCATACATCCCACCCAGGTGGAGATAGTGAACCGCATCTTCCAGCCCACCGAGGAGGAGACAGAGCACGCTGGTAGGGTAGTGAAGGCCTATGAGGATGGGGAGAGGCAGGGCTTGGGTGCGATAAGCCTTGACGGAGTGATGGTGGATCGGCCCATCGTAGAGCGGGCACGTCGCCTCTTACAGCAGGTGGAGCAGATTAAGGCCAGAGGTAGGTGAGGGGTGTATCTAGGTTACTATCCAATCTGTCTTAGTATCTAGTCATTCATTCCGGGATATGGCAGGTAATCGCTTGGTTCGTATGGGTAGGCTTCTTGATTTTCTACAGAAAACACCCAAAGGTTAATCGCTTCTCTCAAAGACTGGGGCAACTTATCGGCAAAGTTGTATACGCATAGATAGTCGCCGGCTAGCGCAAGGCCCAGACGGATTTGCGGGCTGTCATAGTAAGACACTACACTAGCCACAGCCCGGTCAAAACTATTTTTGTGAGTTTGCGGCGCCCCGTTTCCGAGACCCTTACACTCAAAATTCCAGATACATTCTTCAGAGCGGGCAACAATGTCTGGGCCTCGGGGTTTAAACATCGTGTCATCAAGTGGTACATTGGCAATTGCTAATTCTTGCCTTACTTGCTCCTTTTGTTGCTCGATTGGAGAGAGTCCACGACCTTTTGCAATAGAAATGCTCTCAATCGCCCAGCTATTCTTATGAAGCCAAACTGCTGTAGCAATGAGTACCTCTAGTTCGGAAACAAGTGTCAACAAAATACCAGACCCGTGTGAATTAGATCCTATATGACAGCCTCAATTATAACAGGCTAAGGCACATACCATATTTCTTTGCTATAGTAGCTTTAAATGGTTTGTCTGCAGTATAGACCATGATAAAGGTAGGGATGGCAGTCTCTTTAAGCGGCAGGTTCGCTTCCTTGGGCGCTCAGGCTTTAGAAGGGAGCCCATCTTGGGAAATCGAGATATAGAGGAGGCACGCCGTTACCATGACGCCACCAAACACTCCTACATGAGCATTCGCACTTCCCCTCACTATCTGGACTGGGAAAACCGGCCCTTACCCTTTAAGGTCTACTCTGAGCTGCTTCTCATCGAGTTGCCCAAGGACTTCCTGCCGCCTCAGGTCTCTGCCCTCACTGCTATAGCCACGCCGGAGGTAGAATCGCCAAAAGAGGGTGCCCTGGACCTACCAATGCTGGCCCAAGTGCTCTTTTTTACGGGCGGGGTAACTCGAAAGAAGGTTCTCCCTGGCGGGGGGACCTTTTTCTTCCGAGCTGCTGCCTGTGCCGGTGCCCTTTACCCCGTGGAGGTTTACGTTGTGTGTGCGGACATACCAGGCCTCGCTGCTGGCGTATATCACTTTTCGCCGGCTGACTTTGCTCTACGACGATTGAGGGAGGGTGACTGCCGGGGTGAGCTTTACCGTGCTGCTGGAGAGGAAAAGGCTATAGCCGAAGCGGCTGTCTCTTTGGTATTTACTGCCGTATACTGGCGTAGCGCCTGGAAATACCGTGGTCGGTGCTACCGTTACTGCTTCTGGGATTCGGGTACTATGGCTTCTAACCTTTTGGCTACTACCGCCGCCTTCCAGCTTAGGGCGAAGATCATCACAGGCTTCGTAGATGCTATAGTGGACCGACTGCTGGGCATAGATGGGAAACATGAGGTAAGCCTTTTCATCGTACCCCTGGGTACCTCTCAAGCTGTGCCAACTCCCGACGGTCCGGTGGATATCCCTCCGTTGGACCTGCAGACCCTTTCCCTTTCCAAAACAGAGATAGAATACCCCGAGATCCGCCGAATGCACTTCGCCTCAGCTTTACAGACAGAGGAAGAAGTCAAATCATGGCGAGGCCCGTTGACGCCTGCCTCGCCAGAGATAAAAGGGGCTTTAAATACCCTTCAGCCCTTGGAAGGGGCTTCCACTTCCCTTCAGCGGGTAGACGAGGTTATCCTCCGGCGCGGCTCCACCCGCAAATTTGGCCACGATACCATATCCTTTTCCCAGCTTTCCACCATCCTTCACAGCTCCACTAGGGGCGCCCCCGCGGATTTCTTAGATGGGCCCCAGACCAGCCTTCTGGATATATATCTTATAGTGAATGCAGTGGATGAGCTTCTCCCAGGGACCTACTTTTATTCCCAGGAGAATGGGGGACTGGAGCTACTTAAGGAAGGAGATTTCAGAGCCCATGCTGGCTACCTGTGCTTGGAGCAAAATCTGGGGGCCGATGCCAGCGTAGTGTTCTTCTTCCTCGCCGATCTTCAGAAGGTGCTGGGGCGCTACGGCAATCGGGTATATCGAGCGGCCCTGTTGGTGTGGGGGGTGGTGGGGGGGAAGATGTATTTAGGGGCCTATGCTCTGGGCTTGGGGGCCACAGGGCTCACCTTCTATGACGACGATGTAATCGAATTCTTTTCGCCCCACGCCAGAGGGAAAGATGCTATCTTTATAGTAGCTGTGGGGCTGCACGCTGCGAGGAAGCTAAATTAGGGAGGTTCCATTGTGAAGGCGGCGGTGTTTTATGGACCCAAAGACATAAGGGTAGAGTGGGTGGAGGAGCCTACTTTAGGGCCCGGGGATATATTGGTGAAGGTAAAGGCCTGTGGCATATGTGGCTCGGACATTCATCTCTATAAAAGTGGGCCCAATACCTTGAACCCCCAAGCCCATATAATGGGGCACGAGTTTAGCGGTGAGGTGGTGGAGGTGGGCAGCCGGGTGGAGGGTATAAGGGCGGGTCAGCGAGTGGTGATTGGGGGATTTGAAGCCTGTGGAGAATGCCGATGGTGTCGCTCGGGCGTAAGCTACCGTTGTTCCAACAAGGCCTTGGTGGGATATGAGGCCGATGGAGCGTTCGCTGAATATGTGCGGGTGCCCAATGCCGAAATAGGCATCACTGTATTTCCCCTGTCCGATGCACTGAGCTGGGACGTGGGGGCCACTGTAGAGCCTGTGTCTGTAGGCCTTTTCTCTGTTAAAAGGGCGGACCCCAGGCCCGAAGATACTGTGGTAGTGCTGGGGATGGGCATGATCGGCCTCTCTGCTGTGCAGGCTCTCCAGGCCAGAGAGGTGTCCAACGTGATAG
>JAZGDP010000220.1:0-4178 GCA_036477885.1 Dehalococcoidia bacterium | reverse complement strand
CAGTGCGAAACCTATCCCCCCTAAGGGATGTTGCCCCCAATTTTCTGAGCCAGGGTGAGATGGATGCCCTTCTAGACGAGCTTTTCCAAGAGGCATTTTCTCTAGATGAAGCTCAGATCTCGCAAGAAGTCTTGGTAATGCTGGACCTGTTGGATGAAGAAGACAACCTTTATCAGCTATTACTGGATCTTTACAAGGGGCAGGTATTAGGACTGTATGACAGTGAGACGGAGGAGTTATATGTCCTCCTGAAGGAAGGAGAACTGGGGCCGTCGGAGAAGCTTACCTATGTCCATGAATATGTGCATGCCCTTCAGGATCAACACTTCGATCTGGAGTCAATCGATGCCCTGGGAGAGGATAACTCCGATTACTCCCTGGCTATTACCGCCCTGATAGAGGGCGATGCCACCCTTTCGGAGGTGATATATTTTTTTCAGGACTTGAGCCCCTCGGAGCAGGCAGAGATAATTAGAGAAGCGGGGGATGTGGATGACCTGCAAAGCTTTCCTCGTATCCTGGTGGAGGAGTTGTCCTTCCCCTACAATGAGGGGCTGAACTTTGTTCAGACTCTGTTTTCCCTAAAGGGTTGGGAGGGAGTAGATGAGGCTTTTGGGGAGCCCCCCGCCTCCACTGAGCAGATAATCCACCCGGAGAAGTATCTAGCTAAGGACGAGCCCCAGCTTATCGAAATGCCTGATTTAGCAGAGGCACTGGGTCAGGGGTGGTCTCTACTGGATAGCGATGTCCTAGGCGAATTCACCCTGAGGATATACCTGGAGACCTTCCTCCATCCTGTACAGGCCTCGCTGGCGGCCGAGGGCTGGGACGGAGACCTCTACGTCTATCTGAAGGATGAGCAGGGCAGAAAACTGCTGGCCCTGCGCTCCACTTGGGACACGAGAGGAGATGCCCATGAGTTCTACGATGCCTACGTGGCCTTTAACCAAGCAAAAAGTGAAGGTATGTGGCTCTCCATCTTGGAGGAGGAGACTACAAGATGGTGGCATAGCTCTGGCCTCAGCGTCTATCTGAGCTTGGCCAGCAGCGATGTTCTAATTCTTCTCGCCTCCGACAGGGAGGTGATACAAGAGGTGCTAAATCAATTTCCCGCCTTTTAACCAGGGTTTTCCTCCCTTCCTTCCCTGGTTTCTTACCCTTTAAGCTCACCTTCTGGTATAATAAATTACGGCTCCTACAGCTATTTAGGGGACTCAGCATCTTTTAGCTCATTGGTGCATCTAAGATATTGACAGTACGAAGGAGGAACAATATGGCAAAGCCTTTTGAGGTAGCCGATGGAACTTTCGACCAGGAGGTTCTACAGTCCAGCGTGCCAGTGTTAGTGGACTTTTGGGCCCCGTGGTGTGGCCCGTGCCGAATGGTGGCTCCCATTGTAGAGGAGCTGGCCCAGGAATATGATGGCAGGGCCCTGTTTACCAAGGTAAACGTGGACGATAGTCCGGGGGTGGCGGTCAAGTACGGGATTCGCAGCATACCCACCGTCCTTTTCTTCAAGGAAGGTAAAGCGGTGGACCAGGTGGTGGGGGCGGTGCCTAAGAAGGAGCTACAAAAGCATCTGGAGGCGGTTCTGGGCTAACCTGTGGTTCAAGAATTTTTCAATGGCAAACTTAGGGATTTTGGGGGGCTCTTGAAAAAGAGCCCCTTCTTTTCCCGACGATTTATTGAGTGATAGGCCTAGGAGGTTATTTGGTGAACGCTATTTACGACGTGGTGATTATTGGAGGTGGCCCTGCCGGCCTAGCCGCTGGCCTCTATGCGGCCAGGGCTCGGTTGCGCACCCTGCTCATAGACAAGGGCATGATCGGGGGGCAGATCGCCCTCACCGATAGGGTTGAGAACTACTCCGGATTTCCCGGGGGCATCTCCGGGACAGACCTTTCTATGGCTATGCATGAACAGGCCACCAAGTTTGGCATGGAGACCCTGTATTCTGCCGTGGAAGCCATAGAGGTAGATGGAAGGTATAGAGTGGTTAAAACCACCGATGAAGGCGAATTCAGGGCCAAGACAGTGATAATAACCAGCGGCTCGGAGCACAAGAAGCTGGGGGTTCCCGGAGAGAAGGAGTTCGCCGCTAGAGGGGTCTCCTACTGTGCGGTATGCGACGGTGCCTTCTTTAAGGATAAGGTGGTGGCGGTGGTGGGGGGCGGCGATGCCGCCATAGACGAAGGGCTTTTCCTCACCAAGTTCGCCTCTAAGGTTATCGTGATTCACCGTAGAGACCAGCTTAGGGCCTTCAAAATCCTTCAGGAGAGGGCCTTTGCCAATCCTAAAATGGAGTTTATTTGGGATACGGTGGTAGAATCTATTACCGGTAACGGTGAGGTGGAGGCCTTGAGTCTTATCAATGTGAAGACCGAGGAGAGGTCAAACCTGAAGGTGGGAGGCGTCTTCATCTACATAGGTCTTCAGCCCAACACCGACTTCACTAACGGCCTTCTCACCCTGGACAGTGGAAGGCATATACTGGTAAATGATAAAATGGAGACCGGCGTGCCGGGTATATTGGCCGCAGGGGATATTCGTCAACAGTCGGCACGGCAGGTGGTGAGCGCAGCGGGGGATGGTGCCACGGCGGCCATCACCGCCGAGAAGTATATAAGCGAAAATAAGTGGGAGGAATAACCCTTTAGGCATATAGGGGGGCGGATGGGTCCCGGTGGGCTTCGCGGGCTTCAAACCCGTTTGGTGGGCTCCCTTCGGCGTCCACGGTGGGTTCGACTCCCTCCCGCTCCCGCCAAGGTTGTAGCTTCAGCGGCCTGTTAACATTCAGGTTGAGGGTGTTAACAAGCTGGCAGTACCTCTCATGAAGGTCTCCTCTCCAGGGTCTCTTACCGTTCACCATGTAGCTGAGATAGACAGGGCTTATACCTAGTTCCTTAGCTACCTTTCTCAGCGACATTCCTTTTTCCAAGCCTAGCCTTTCTTTCCCTCCCTCCCTCGCTCTATCTTCTGCAGTAGCCCTTCCTCTAGCCACTGTCCTAAGGTCTTTTTCTGGGCCACTGCCGCAATGCGGGTTTGATGGATTACTTGTGGGTCTATGTGGATGCTAGTATTGGGCTTCGTCCCTTTAGCGGTCATGGGTTCATCGTAGACATGTGTTACTCATTGTCAATGGATATAGACAGCAGGTAATGCTTTTTTACTACACGGTTTAGTACGAATAGACCATGTAAAACCTAGCCAACTTCTCTAAACTGAAACCATCCGGTGTCTTTGAAGGAGTTATTGTATGGTCCTGCTCTACTTTGTCGGGCTCAACTTCGCTGATGCACTCCTCACGGCTCTGGCCATCGTGATGGGCGCTGTTGAGGTGAACCCCTTTGTGGATTTATTCTCCCTAGAACTGGGGCTCCCCAAGGCGATGCTCATAAAAATCCTGTTTGCTCTTGCACTGGGGGGTGTGCTCTGGCAACGCAGAAAAGTTCGGCTCCTAAAAGTCATGAACTACGTCATGCTGGGAGTAGTGGTTAGCAACGTATTTGTGATGTCATATACCCTGTGATGCCTGAGTCCGTATCCCCACGAAGCGGAGAATCAGGGGAGAGGGCTCACGGTCGGCGTCCGCGGTGGGTTCGACTCCCTCCCGCTCCCGCCAATCAAGGATATACCTCTAACGTTGTTTGAAACCTTTTTGTACCGCTTTTGTTTTATAATAGTGGTCGGCGCAAGAGGGTTTTTGTTTTACACGTAAGGAGTTTAAACATGGGCGCTGCTCCTGAGGTGGGCCGGAAGGCTCCTGATTTCATCCTCCCCACCACCGCAGGCCCATTTACCCTGACGGAGGCGATCAAAAAGGGAAAGGTGGTGCTGGCCTTCTACTCCGAGGATAACACCCCCACTTGCACCACTCAGCTCTCCTCCTTTGTCGATGAGCACGCTACCCTTCGAGAGCTGGGGGCCGAGGTCTTGGGCGTCAGCGTGGACAGCCTTTCGACTCACGAGAGGTTTGTGGAAAATTTAGGGAAGGTGCCCTTTCCCCTGGCCAGCGATGAGGATGGAACAGTAGCCCGTCTTTATGATGTCGTGGATGAGAGTGGCAAACGCAGTCGCCGTGCCATCTTCATTGTAGATAGGGACGGCACGCTGATCTATAAGAACCCTCACTATACTCCGGGCAATCCCGGCCACTACATGGAGATATTCCAGGCCCT
>JAZGDP010000022.1:0-7283 GCA_036477885.1 Dehalococcoidia bacterium | reverse complement strand
TGATGTGTACGGCATACCACCCTATACGGTCGGTGGCGAAGGTGATGGGATCTGTCTTGGCCACCAGAAGCCTATCATCCAATGCTATTACAGCGGCATCCTCCCCCACTCGAGGTCCTAGAATGACTCTTTCGTCCTTTACCTCGACCTTGGAAAGTAGCTCTTCCAAGAGTCTCCAGCTTAGTTTTCCAGTACGCATAGAAAAGGCTCGAATCACCTGTAAATTAGCTCCCATAATAGCACAGGCAGGAGGGACATCCCAAAGAAAAGATAAAACAGGACGGCCTCGGCATCTATTGGTCTGTGGGAACTAGGCCCCCAAGAAAAGCTATAAAGCTAGCGATTAGGGTAATAGTCCCCGGGGTTAGAGCCATCCTTGGTCTTAAGTCCGTTCATGATGAAATACGGCTTGGGGATGGGAATGAGCCTTCGCCGAAAGACGATCTCGTACAGGAGAAAGGAGAGGATGACTATGACCAGGCCACCGACGGCATCGAGGATGTAATGATTACCGGTGATGATTATGGCGAAGAAGGTGGTGGTGGGGTAGAGAACCCCCAAAATCTTCAGCAGTTTATATCTAGTGCTTATGAAGAGGGCGCCAAAGAGGATTGTCCAGGCAAAGTGAACGCTGGGCATGGCGGCAAAGACGTTATAGAAGGCCGCGTTTTGAGGGCTTCGATACTCGGTGGGGCCGTATGTTGCGATGGTATCAACGAAAAATTGAGGCAGCATCCAAGGCGGCGCCAGGGGAAACAGGGCATAGATGGCTAAGGCAAATGCAAAACTTAAGAGCACTATGTTCCGGTAATAGCGGTATTTGTGCCAGTTTTTGAAATAAAGTATAACAGCGGTGACCAACACAATGGGCCAGAAGGTTATGATATAGACCCAGTTAAAGAATACCACCAGCCCCTTGGAGCTCTTAATGGCCCACTCCTGCCAGCTGGGCTCCCAGAAGAAGCCCAGGGAGGACTGGAAGGAGATGACCTTTTGTGCGTTGCTGAAGGCAATGCTTTCCACATCGACGTAGATAAACTTGCGGATGAGCATGTAGATGAAGTATACACTGGTGAGGATAAGGGCTTCCCGTAAGAGCCTCCGACCAGGCATCCTATACATTCGCCAATAAAGGTCCCTCATGATCCCAATAGAACCTGAGATATCCTCGACTTATCCCCCCAGGCCTCCCGAATACATGGATTATTAATAGTCTTTTATATGCGCCCTAATAGCCAAAAAGAGGCCCACATATTTAGCAGGTCCATATATTTTTTAACTCCATGTTCTTCTATTAAAGCAGCCACATGGTTATCTAGTTTGAGCATACTTTAAAGTAGAAGCTGTAACTTGTCAATAGATAAGGGTAGAAAACTCTAGTTAGATGCCTTCTCCTCCACATTAGATTTTGCCGCTATCTTCTCCGTTCCGACTATGGCTAAAGCATGCTTTCTGCCGTTACGACTGTTGAGATAAACGTCGCAATTTATGCATCCTACCCACTGTTTGGGTTGCTCACCGTTCCTGAATAGATTGCGAGCGGTGAGATAGTGCTCGTTTTTCCATATCTCTTTAATGGACTGGTTATTAACGTTGCCGAAGTCATCTTTAGCGTCGGTGAGGTAACAGCAGGGGGCATAGCCGCCGTCCCAATTGACTACTGCACTCCTCCACAGACGCCAGCAACGCTTATCGTTTTCGCTATAGGGTCTATCAAAAGGACGCTCTCTTCTGTAATCCAATTCACTGGAGGGCAGCCACTTCTCCGCCAGGGCTGGATCCGTCTCTCCGAAGGGGAAGTCCACCCTTTTAAACACAATGCTGTCCATCCCCATTCTTTTCGCCATCCTCCTGGCCTCCGGGATCTGATGTTCGTTTTGGCGCATCACAATGAACTGCCATTCTAGATAGGGAGTCTTATAGCCCAGCTCCTTACGCTTCTGCACCAGTAGCTGGATATTTTTCAGAACCAGAGATAGATTGCCCCCCACCCTATAGGTCTCATACACTTCCTGGGTGACACCGTCCAGGGAGATGATCAACACATCCAGACCCGATTTTATTACAGCCTCGACCCTCTCCGGCGATAGGGGCATGCTTAAATTGGTGCTAATGATGGTGGCTACATTGGCTTGGTGAGCATACTCTATAAAACGTGGGATATGTTTGTTGAGGAAGGGCTCGCCCCAACTGTAAAGACTCAACCAGATTACGTAGTCCTTTATCTCATCGATGGTCTTTTTAAAGGTATCAAAGTGCATAATCCCCTTCACCCGGTTAATGTTACCCAAACCGGTATGACATAGAGGACATTTAAGCTGGCAGATGTTGGTGGTGTCTATCTCCCACTCGAAGGGGTAGCCCCTGACTCTGGAAAGGCCCAAAAAGAGCTGGAGCTCTATAGCACAAATATTAAATGCCTTTTTAAAGGTGAAGTGTCTTAAGGCCACCAGGATTCTCTGATTGAGCCTCTTTTCGGGCAGGGCCGAAAAGATTTGAAAGTTCAGCAATGTTCGCTCCTTCCCCAGAGTCGCTGTTCCCGGTTCAACTGCCCATTTTATTGAGCAATCAAGGCAAAGTCAATGAGAGGCATGTAGGCTTTAATATGATTGTTCTCTTCAACCTTCGAGAGTTTAGCTTTTAAGTCTAGTATAATAAAGTCGTCTAGATATGGGAAGCCAGGTACAGCAGGCCCACTATCTCCCCTATAGGGGTAGCGAGACCGATGTAAGGAACCTTCTCCTTATTAAGCTGTTTCCAGGGCAGTTACTACACACCCATTCCCTTAAGGGTTTTGGCATAGGAATCATAGGTTCTTTGTTCGTAGAGGACAAAGGTAACTTCCTCTATTGTGGAACTCCCTCTAAGGAAAGCTGCAACCTCCCGCAGGGCTATCGCTGCCGCCTCAGTCAAAGGGTAGCGATAGGCCCCGGTGCTGATGGAGGGAAAAGCTACGCTGTTGAGGCCCTTCTCCGCCGCCAATTTAAGGCTTTCTCTGTAGGCGCTGGCCAGGGTATCGGCCTCGCCCTGTTTGCCGCCAGCCCAGATAGGGCCTACTGTATGGATTACGTATTTTGCCCTCAGATTCCCGCCGGTGGTAATTACGGCTCGCCCTGCCGGCAGGCGGCCGTGCTGCGCTACTATCTGTCTGCACTCCTCTAGAATAGCTGGGCCTCCGGCGCGATGGATGGCCCCATCCACCCCTCCCCCTCCCATGAGGCTGGAGTTGGCGGCGTTCACAATGGCATCGACGGCCTGCTGAGTTATATCCCCCTGCGCCAAGCTGAGCTTCTTGTTTCCTATCTGAACCTCCACCCTAAACCTCCAGAGACATTTTTTAACTAACGTTTAGTCTCAGAAGTCCCCTTGCGTTGATGCCAAGGTTTTGTGCCCGCAAAGCCGACACTTATCTTCCCCCCCTAAGCGGTGCTGCGGCCGGTGGAAAGGCCTCTCCACTCCTTGGGGGTTCCAGGGGGCGAAGCCCCGTGAGCATTTCCGGGTAGCTGAGAATAAGTGCTCTATTGCTTTGTGTCGCTGAGTCTGGCAAAATTATACCAACTTCAGGAGGAAAAAATAGTTGTCAACCTCGGATTCGGCGAGCTTATCGGCTATACAGAAGGTCTTTGAAGAGGCCCTCTCCGACCAGCGCATCCGCCCCTTCAAGGGCATGGGCCCTGAAAGAGGCGATCTGAAGGATAAATGGAGGGTCTTTTTCACCGCTAGCTGCCAATGCGGTATTGCCAGCCTGATGTATATCGAGATTAGCAAAGATAAGGGGATGGAGAAGATAACAAAAGTGGCTCCCAATCTGCTGAAAAGCATATCCTTGCAGGTCGACCGCTTCTTCCAGATGCCTTGCGAGCAACACGCTAAGATGTCCATGAGGCCGCCAATCTAATGAGAAAGGCCCTGCTCACCCCTCGTAATATTTCACTCCGAACCTCTCCCTGTAGGCTATCTGTTCCAAGGGCTTCCGCCGCTTTTTGAGCCTTTTGGCTTCCTCTTTAGGATAGCCATAGGGCATGATGGTTATGAGCTGCATATCCTGAGGGATGTCCAGGAGTTCCTTTACCTTATCTCGATCGAATCCCCCCACCCAACAGGTCCCCACCCCCTCGGCCCAGGCCACCAGTAGCATATTCTCGGCGGCCCGAGCGGCATCCACCTGGGGGAGCCTGGCGTTGGGTTCCATGGCTATGACGATGGCAAAAGAGGCATCGACTATATAGGGCCCTGTAGAGGCCAGGGAGCCCATCTGCTTAAGAGTTCCCTTGTCCCTCACGACTATGAAATGCCATTGCTGGCGGTTCCTCTGGCTGGGGGCGAGCCTGCCGGCCTCGAGGATCTTTTGAACCACCTCTTCAGGCACAGGGTCCGGCTTAAAGTCCCTCACCGCCACCCTGGTCTTAATACACTGGAAGACATCCATGATGACCACCTTCCGTTGTTTGAGGCCTGAAGTTCAATTACTAATACAATAGAGTTAATGACTAGGCCAGCCCTCCAAGGCAATCTCAACTCATACTCTACCTTCCCAAGTACTTGGGCTCTCTCTTCTCTCGAAAGGCGGCGGCACCCTCCTTATAGTCCTCGGAGGTGAGGGTTATGGTCTCGCAGGCGGCCGACATCTGCATCGCCGTCTCCAGGTCCATCTCCAGCCCCTTATATAACAGCATCTTGCTCAATCTTAAAGCGATGGGAGGGCCCTTGGCTACCTTTCGAGCCATCTCCATGGTAGCCTCTTCCAGCTCCTCGGGGGGCACCAGCTTGTTGAGCATGCCTATGCGATAGGCCTCCTCTGCCTCGAGGAAGTCGCCGGTGAAGAGGAGCTCCGCTGCCTTGGGAAGGCCCAGCACTCTAGAATAGAGCCACATGCCTCCCCAGCCGGGGAAGAGGCCGATGCGTATATATGCCGCCATGAAGCGAGTCTTGGAGGAGCCCACGCGGATATCACAGGCACAGGCTATGTCGAAGCCGGCTCCCACCGCCGGCCCGTTGATCATCCCTATGACTGGCTTGTGCAGTCGCTGAAGTCCCAGGATTACCCCTTGAGCATCCTTGAAGCTACGTCTTATATCATCGGGGCTGAGGGAGGTGTAGCCCGTTTTTTCTGCGCCCCCTACCAGGCCACCCACATCGGCCCCGGCGCAGAAAGCCCGCCCTTCCCCAGTGAGGATGAGCACGCCTATGTCATCGTCATCATCTATCTCCCTGATGGCATCCTGCAACTCCCACTCCATCTTCTTATTGAGGGCGTTCAGCTTCTCTGGGCGATTAAGGGTCAATTTAGCTATGCGGTCTCTTTTCTCCACGAGAATAGTTTCATAACTCATGTATATTTCCCTCCTAAAAGCTCTCAGGCGTATTTATACCCTTAAGACGCCGTAGTGTTTAGTTGCATGAATCCCTTTACGTGTGGGCAAATGCTCCGCTCAGCGAACGCAACATTGCTTTCCCCCCGCCGTTCAGCTGAGGAATGAGATATTATTAGAACGGCCATCCCTTCCATCGCCTTGCGCCTAATCTCACGTAAGAGTAAAATTTTCGGCTAGCAGTAGTATAGTCGAATTATATCCCAAGGCGACAGTGAGCACCAGAAGCCGTCAAAGAGAGGAGGTAGCTATGAGACTGAAAGATAGAATCGCCCTGGTGACCGGCGCCAGTGGCGGCCTTGGCAGCGCGATATCCCGTACCCTAGCCAGGGAGGGTGCCCAAGTGGTATTAGCGGCTCGGAGGGAGGAACCGCTGAATCGGCTAGCCCAAGCCATATCAGTCGATGGAGGGAAGGCGCTGGCTGTCCCTGCAGACGTTACCAAGGAGGCAGACGTAGATAAGCTGGTACGACGGGCTCAAGAGGAGTTCGGGCCGATAGACCTGCTGGTAAACACCGTGGGGGACTACTTCTCCAAACGCCTACTGGACACCACTCCAGAGGAGTGGGACAGAATGATGGGCACCAAGGTCCGCTCGGCTTTCCTCTGCAGCAGGGCGGTTTTACCGGGGATGCTGAAGCTGGGGAGGGGCGACATAATATCCATAGCCTCGGGGGGAGGAAAGGAGGGGCAGCCCCACTTCACCGCTTTTTGCGCCTCGGAGTTCGCCTTGATGGGCTTCACCGATTCCCTGGCCAAGGAGGTGGAGGACAAGGGAATCAAGGTATCGGTCCTCTGTCCCATGGGAGTGGTGGACAGCGAGGAGGCCCGGCGTTACCAGTCGGGCAACCCCGATACCTGGCTGGACCCCCAGGACTTTGCCGAGGCAGTGGTGTTTCTGGCGTCCCTAAGCAAGCGGGGCCTCACCACCGAGCTGGTGATCCGCTCCCCCGCCCCAGATTATGGATAGGAGCCCCCCCTGACTCGTTGTCAAATCTCCGGGAAGCTCCATCTGTTCGTTAACAGGCTTTTATCCTGCATTATTTATACCCAAAATATTGCCCATTTGAATGATTAGAGGAGTTCACAAAAACACTCCATAACCCCGCGTTGCCTCAAGTACAAGCAGGGCATAGCACTAGACGGGGAAGGCGTAGAGGGCAAGCGGTGCGCTATACCGGGAATGACCCAAGGCTGGAATCTGGCAAATTGTACCAGAGCTATGCGCAAGTCCTCCGAAAGGTGCGGCCCGATTTAGAAAATCTGCTTTACAACGCTAAAGCACACAGGGGTGACAAAGCCGAAAACATTCTAAAAAAGTATGAACCTAATATCTATAAAGGCCTTATCAGAGAAACTAGTATCTGACGTTAATTACTCTGGGACCTTTGTCAGGCTTCGTATTAGCCAATAAGCTCCGCACTAAAAGTAAAGCTTTTGTCCAGTATCCTAAGGTGGTAGAATATAGGCAACCGCTTTGTGGGAGTAGATAATGAGAGTATTCGAGCCGGTGAAGTTCAGGCCCCCCGCCGAGAGCCATAGTGTCCTCCTCAGGGCCACCAGGGGCTGCTCCTGGAATCGGTGCGCTTTCTGCAACATGTATCTGGACATGGAGTTTCAGGTGCGCTCAATGAAGGAGATAAAGGAGGAGATAGAGGATATGGCCCGGCTGGTGGGAGAGGTGAAGGAGTGGGCGGCAAAGCACGGCATGGCCGACCAGGTGGATAACGTGGCCCTCTCTCGCGGCCTCCCAGGTCTACAAGAAGGGGAGGTAAGGGGAGTCATCCTGGGCGACGGCAACGCCCTCATAATGAAGACCAGAGACATGGTAGAGGTCATCGAAGCGCTGTACGACTCCTTCCCCGCCCTGGAGACGGTGGCCTGCTACGGCATGGGCCGAGACATCCTCTA
>JAZGDP010000219.1:0-9591 GCA_036477885.1 Dehalococcoidia bacterium | reverse complement strand
CTCCCCAGGAGCAGAGGGAGCTATACGACCGTAGCCCCTACAATATCGTTCGAGTGGAGCTGGGGCTGGGGGGGGAGAAGGATACGCCGGAGGATAGTCGCTACACTCGAGCCGCTGCCTTCTTGGGCCGATGGGTAAAGGAAGGGGTTTTAGTGCCTGAGGAGAGGCCAGCCCTATATCTAACCCATCAACTGTTCCGCTACGGTGGTAAGGAGCATGTGCGCAAGGGGCTCATGGCCCTGGTCAAACTGGAGGAGTTTGAAGAGGGCGGTGTCCGCCCCCATGAGGAGACTGCCCAAGAGGCCAAGAGGGATCGGCTGGAGCTGATGCAGGCCTGTCGAGCCAACATCAGCCCTATAATGGCTCTCTATGACGAACCTGGAGGCGGACTAGCTGAGGCCTTCGCCTCGGTTGGAAAGCGTCCTCCCGATGTCACTGGTGAGGTGGGTGAGGAGACCCACCACCTCTGGGCCCTTACCGATGAAGGGGCTATTAGCACCATCTGCTCTTCGCTAGAGTCCCTGCCTCTTTATATAGCCGATGGACACCATCGCTACGAAACGGCCCTGAAATACAGGGGCTTGATGAAGGAATCTCAGAGCCCTGGGTGGGATGACCCTCCTTCTAATTTCGTCATGATGACCTTGATTGATATGTCTGACCCGGGGCTTTTGTGCCTGCCTTATCACCGGCTAGTGCGAGGCATCCCTCCCACCACTCTTCGGGGCCTGCTCCAGCAATCGGTGCGATTTTTTAATGTTGAGCAGTTCTCTCCCCCGGAAGGAGAAGCAGCCGCTGACCTCTTCCTTCAAGGGTTGCAGAGCAGAGGGAGCCAGGAGATTGTACTGGGACTCTTTGGTGTCGAAGAGGGGAAGTTTCATTATCTCACGCTTAAGGATGAGCGGCTGGTGGCGAGCCTGATGCCTCCAAATAGCTCTCAGGCCTGGCAAGGTCTCAGCACCAGCATAGTTCATAAGGTCTTATTGAAGGGATTGCTGGGCCTGGACGATGTGGAGGTGGAAAAACGAGGGGATATAAGTTTTTTGAGGGACGCCCTTGAGGCAGTCCGTCGGGTAAGTGATGGGGAGTTTCAACTGGCCGCGCTAGTTAATGCGGTTTCCATGGCCCAGCTAAAGGGGGTGGCCGATGGTGGGGAGCGCCTTCCCTCCAAGTCCACCCACTTCTATCCCAAGCTTCCCACTGGCCTGGTGATAAACAGCCTCGATGTGTAGCCATTAGCATCTAATGAGCAGGAAGGAGCGAGCATATTGCTCGCTCCTTCGGTCCTCTAATAAT
This sequence comes from Dehalococcoidia bacterium, assembly GCA_036477885.1. Lineage (GTDB taxonomy): Bacteria > Chloroflexota > Dehalococcoidia > JAZGDP01 > JAZGDP01 > JAZGDP01. The sequence continues at coordinate 8,295 of JAZGDP010000219.1, read as the reverse complement.
TTTTGTTTTTGGTGGAGCTAATCTTGCTCCTCTTCATCCTCCTGGTCAACGGCATCCAAGGGGGCGGAACCCATATCCACAATGGTTATGCCTTGGTTGGCGGACTCCGTTTCCTCCTGCCAGGTGGGTTGCTCCTCATCACCGTAGGTCTCCTCCTCCACCGGTTCATATTTAAAGACACCTTCCTTGACATAAGCCCTAAAGTCGTCCGCCTCTTTAAAGGGGAAGGAGACCCGTCCTGCCTGAGAGGGATGTTGGTACACTTCCTTGATGATTACCCTTACATCTTCGTGATCCAGGCTGGTAACGGCTGCCTCGTACTTGTTGCCCCCCTTCATCAACTTCATGAGACGAAGGGCGAGTTTCGGCTCTATCTCTCCCAGATAATCGCCTCTATTGCTCTCCACCAAGAGGCTGTGGTCTTTTACTTTCAGATAGACCTGCTCCCCTGGGGTTACCCTAGCCAAGACCTCCTGAGGAGCAGGATTTACCAATGTAGCTATTCCCGTCTTACCCGTCTCCTCAATAAATAGATGGGGTGCCATCTTGAGCCTATCTTCGACTGGATGGGCCTTTTCCACCTCCAGAAGGGAGAGCCTGTGGAGGTTCTTTTTGGTGATGGTATTATTGGGGGCTAAATGCAAGGCCTCTTTAAAGGCCTCCCGGGCCTCGCTGTAGTGACCTCTTTCCATCAGGGCTTTTCCTAAGCGATTGTGTGCCTCCACATCGGAGGGGAAGATCTCTATGATCTCTTTATTAACATCTATGGCCTCTACCCAGCGATTGTTCATGGCCAATTCTATAGCATACTTAGCTTTTTCTCGTCTTATCTTTGCCTTGTCTTCTGCCCTATATAAAGTCATCGCTCACCTCTTATGAGAACGACATCCTATCTGTTCCCAGGAAGTTTTTCAAGAGGCCCTTGTCCCGCTATGGAAATCCTGCCACGGGTGAATAGACAAAGGCATAACTTTCAAGGATACCATTAAATCTTCCCTTCGGCGGCCAGCCTCATATGCTCCCTAAGCATACATCTATCCATTATCACCTCCAGCCCCGCCTCCCTGGCTTTCTGCGCCGCTTCTTCATTTATGATTCCCTCCTGCATCCATAAAACGGAGGCTCCTATATCTATGGCTTCCTCCGCCAAGGGGAGCACCTCCTCGGAGCGACGGAACAGATTCGCCACATCTACTGGGTGGGGTATGGAGGAGAGGTTAGGGTAGCTCTTTTCGCCTAATACCTCGTCCACAGTGGGGTTCACTGGAATGATCCGATAGCCTTGGGACTGAAGATAAGCCGCTACCTGGTGGCTGTCCCTTTCGACCTTAGGGGACAACCCCACTACGGCTATGGTCTTCTTTTTCTTAAGAATGTCCTCTATATTTCCCATTTTTAGGCAACCCATGACCACTTCTTCAATTCCCTTTAATTTACCCTCGGTCAAAGAGTAAGTCAATGGAACTTTTATCCTAGTGTATATAAGATTCACTCTATTGCTTCAAGGATTCACTATAATACTCTAAGTCAATCAGTCAAGAGGGTATACCCTAAGGTTTTTTCCATCGTTTTCATTATTAATGGGATTGTCTGAGATATGACCTTCTCTTTACAAATCCAGTCGTACCGAAAGGCTCTCTCTTAACACGCTCCATGCATTCCCAGAGGGCGCACCTTGCTTTCCCTCTGGCATACCAATCTACGGGAATTCTCAGCAATTTAACGAATGTTTAAGGCCATTGCCCCACTGCCTCGAAAAATCAGTCTCCGGGTTGCTCCAATGCAAAGGAGTCATGGAGAGATCGGACGGCATCACCGACCCTATCTTCGGCAATGATACAGGTGATGCGTATCTCCGAGGTGGTGATGAGCTCAATGTTTACCCCTGTTGCATGTAAGGCTTTAAACATTCGAGCGGCATAGCCGGGGGCATTCTGCATCCCCGTGCCTATTATACTGACCTTAGCCAGCTTGGCATCGCTGACCCAGCCCTTGGCCCCAATGGCCTTAGCCACAGGTTCAATCACCTCCTCTGCCTTGGCCAGGTCGGTTCTGCTAACGGTGAAGGTGAGGTCGGTGATTTTGTTGACGCTGGCATTTTGAACGATGGTATCCACGCTGACGTCGGCCTTGGCCAGAGGCTCGAATATAGCGGCGGCTATACCAGGGTGATCGGGCACGCCTATTATGGTGACCTTGGCCACATTCAGGTCGTGAGCGATACCGCTTACCTTTTCGCGAATTTCCATGGTAACTTCTCCGTGAATTAGGGTACCTGATACATCGGTGAAGCTGGAGGCTACCAGGATGGGAACGTTATATGCCGCTCCCAGCTCCACCGCTCGGGGATGGAGGACCGTGGCTCCGGAACGAGCCAGTTCCAGCATCTCCTCATAATAAATCTCCGATAACTTTCGTGCTTTGGGGACTAGGTGGGGATCGGCGGTATAGACCCCTTCTACATCGGTGTATATCTCACATCTTTCGGCCTCCAATTTTGCCGCTAAAGCCACTGCAGTGGTATCGGATCCCCCCCTTCCCAAGGTGGTGACGTCCATCTCCTCGGTTATGCCTTGAAAACCAGCCACTATCACTATCTTGCCCTGTTTTAGTTCCCTGATGATACGCTGCGTCTCTATGCTGAGGATTCGGGCCCTACTATAAGAAGCGTCGGTGCGGATTCCCGCCTGAGCCCCATTAAGACTGACGGCCTCCTGGTTAAGGGCTCTCAATGCCATGGCCAGGAGGGTGCTGGAAACTATCTCCCCGGTGGATAGAAGGGTGTCCAGTTCTCTGGGGTCGGGGTGTGGGGTGATCTGTCGAGCCAAATGGATAAGCTCATCTGTGGTTTCTCCCATGGCCGACACCACCACCACAACTTGTTGTCCCTTTTGTACCGTGGAGACAATCCTTTGTGCGACACCCTTAATCTTTTCGGCATCCTCTACGGAGCTGCCGCCATACTTTTGAACAATGAGAGACATATCAACCCTTGCTACCCTTTTTCCACCACCGATGCACCCTCCACGGTAGGGTGAGCCATCCTTGTTGTGCCCTTCAAGCCTGCTCTATCCCCTGCTTCTGCCATAGCCCTAAGGATGGCATCCTCGTTGGTCTTAGCAAGGGCTAAAACGGTGGAGCCGCCTCCTGAAAGGAAGACCCCCAGCGCCCCCGCATTCAGGGAGGCTTCGAATAGCTCTCTCATAGCGGGAAACAGGGTCTGGCGAGCCGGTTGGTGCAGGACATCTTGAGTAGCTAGCTTTAAATGCTCCAATTGTCCTGTAGCCAAGGCATTGGCCAGAAGGGCAGCCCTGCTTACATTATATATGGCATCGGAGCGACTAACGTGGTCGGGTAGAATGGACCTGGCCTCTTGGGTGGGCATAGGGAAATCGGGAATGTAGAGGAGGGCTTTTAAGTCGGGGGGCAGGGGGAGGGAGGTGGCTATGAGCCTCTCCCCATCTCGGACCACAATCTGGCAGCCCCCATAGAGGGCGGAGGCTATATTATCGGGATGGCCTTCAATAGTCGTTGCCAACTGCAGAACCCTCTCCGGGGAGAGAGGGTCACCACATAATGCGTTGCCCGCCACTATTCCCCCTACCAGAGCGGCGGCGCTGCTGCCCAACCCCCTGAGCAGGGGAATATCGTTGTGGCAGAGGAGGGAAAGGGTGGGAATGCCCATGCCTATCTCTTTATAGGCGATACCGATGCCTCGATACACCATATTGTCCTCGCCCAGGCTTAGCTGACCATCCCCCTGGCCGCTGACGGCAATGTGGAAATTTTGACTCCTCTCTACCGTCACGGTGTTGAAGATATCCAGAGCCATGCCCAGGCAATCAAATCCCGGCCCCATATTGGCGGCGGTGGCGGGCACTCTAACGATAACTTTCTCAGGATACATTATTGGTTTATTGGCCAAGGACAACGGGCCTCTAATAAGAACCGACTAAGTATAGCAATCAGCTAGGGAAAGTTCAAGAAAGGCCTGTCCCTTGTAACTATCCGTGGCACCTATATAATAATAGAGGAAAGCTTAGATGCAACGGGGCGTAGCGCAGTTTGGTAGCGCGCATCGTTCGGGACGATGAGGTCGCCGGTTCAAGTCCGGCCGCCCCGACCACTTTCTAATTCTCATTGGCTAGATAGCAGATTAGCCACTTCTGGCCTAATGGCAAATTCGCGAGTGAACGTGGGCACAGACCCACTGTGCCAAGCGAGCGACTGAGGAGCTTGCTGCCTTTGCATCACTTGTAGACTACCGACCAAGCCTCGGGACAGCTACCCATCTTTTGTAGCTGTATCCACCGTGGAGCCCTGAGCCTGGCATCTCCTATTGACGCGTGACTATCACGTTAAAGAAGTCAGGAATCCAACTTGAAGACCCCACGTCAACCCCGACAGTGACTCCCTCTATAGCGTCGTGATTGGCGACAGCCTGCTGTACGTACAGCGTGGCAAGGAGATCAACCCCCATGCTTCCCCCACCATACAACTCGACCTCGAATCTATCGCCTACCGCCCAGCTGTCTACAGTCGCCTCTTTCACCTCTATCATGTACGCGTAGTGGTTGCTGACAAGAGCATTGTTAATCTGGGGTAGCAAATGTGTGGCCTCCACGCCAGGATCTTTGTCCCCGATGGAGGCGGTGGCCGAGGTGATCTTCCGGATTCCGTTTGAGGTTACGACAATGTCTGTGTCATCGGTGAAGGTCTCACCTCCTCGGAAGGATACGTCCTCTTCGCTGGTGAATGAGGAGGCGTCCACCACCATAAAACTCTGGAAGAGCACTCCGATTAGGACAAGTGCGATCAGGCCCTTAGCCATACGCCCTTGCCCTGCCACTCCTTTAAGCCATTGCTGTCTGAAATTCCTCTTCATCTTTTCACCTCACCACCATCCTCCCATGCAATGGCTTCACCTATAAGTAGTTGGTCTACCATCCTGGTGACTGCCAACTGTCATCTATTTGGTGGAAAACTCCCACCTTGGCTTAGGCACCTGATAGCGAGGCCCTTCCATCAACGATGCAGGCGTCCTAGCCGATCCAATGAGAAAAAGCACCACTCCATGGCGTAGTGGTGCTTCATTGCTGTCTGAGTATGTGATTAGATGCTAAATGAGGCGCTTCTTGTAAGCCTCGGATACGGCGTGGGCGGCGTCGTTAACGCCCAGACGGTTGTAGATGTTGCGCATTTCCCGGTTAACAGTCGTCTCGCTGATGAAAAGCTCGCTGGCAATCTCTTTGTATTTGGTGCCGCTGGCCACCAGCTTCAGGATCGCCACCTGGCGTGGGGTAAGGAGTGAGTCTGCATGAGCTCTCTTTAACTCTGCTATCTCGCGAACCAACTTACCCGTTACCGAAGGGTCAATAGGCGCCTGGCCATCGTGGGCACTCTTTACAGCCTGCACCAGTTGCTGGCGCGTGCTGGATTTCAGGATGTAACCCGACGCTCCCGCTTCAAGAGCCTCAGCCACGTACTCATCCTGATAGGACGTTAGCATTACCACCGGCAAGCCCTGGTGCTTCTGTTTCAACAGTCGGGTGGCCTGAATACCATCCATGCCAGGCAGCCCGATGTCCATGAGAACTATGTCCACACCAGGGGCCTCGATCTCTTGGAGAGCTTGGTTAGCCTCGGGCGCCTCGCCCACCACCTCGATTTCTGGCTCTAGTTCTAGCATGGCACGCAGGCTCGCCCTGATGAGCGCCTGGTCTTCCACGATGTAAACCCGTATCTTGTATGTCCCTTTGTTGTGCATGTCCTATATGGGTGAGTATGTCACCGCCAGCCTGAGGGAGGATGCCGGGACGATTGATGCCCCGTTGAACCTTATCGGGCCCATGGCCACCACCAGCGACGATGCTTCGGTCTCTCAACACCCGCTTTCGTAGCCGCAGTTAATCGCTTGGGTTTCGTAGCCGCAGTTAATCGCTTGTGAAGATGGAGCTGCTGATTTACAAGACCCTTAGTGACTTCACGGTGGTCCACCTCTTTCCGGGTAGGTGCTTCAGATCGCTCTGGTTCCTCTTGGCTTTCCCTTGTCTCTTCTCTCCGTAGGTAGGCCCCCTCCAGTCTCGTGCGCAGATATTCCAGGTCGCAAGGCTTCGTTATGTAGTCATCGGCTCCCAGTTCCATGGCTTCTGCAGCTACGCTTGTCTCCACAAAACCAGTTAGCATGACAACACAGATTGCTGGATGGTCAGGGCGGAACCTCTTCAGGACCTCCAACCCGGACATGGCGGGCATCTTCACATCCAGCATCATGAGATCAAACTCCTGGTGCGCTGCCGTCTTGAGGGCTTCTTCCCCACTGGAGACGACTGTGCACTCGTATCCCAGCTCTCCCAACTGTTCCGAGAGCAAGATCCGGACCAATTCCTCGTCATCAACTATTAGGGCGTTCTTGCGCTGGCTCACCTCATCCCTCCTGATGTGTTAGGTACCCGCACAGAGTTGTCTTACCCGGGCAGTCCGGTGTGCTTCTGTCATTTGCGTGCTACTCCGCCATCACCTTCGCCAATGCCTGTCGGAGTTCTTTCAGCATAAGCGGCTTAGCCAGGATCAAGTCTACGCCTGGCGACGACTCCTCGGTCGCTTTCATGATGTCGCCGAATCCTGTGAGCATGATCACGGGTGTGTTAGGTGCCTCCTCTTTAATGGCGGCTGCCAACCAGTCTCCACTCTTCTCGGGCATCGCTCTGTCGGTCAGCACCAAATCAAATGCGCCCTCGCGGAACTTCTCCAAGCCCTCGCGGCCGTTGGTCGCGATCTCGATCGTATGTCCATCGCCCGTAAGGTATTCTGTAACGAGCTTCCGCACTATCGGTTCGTCTTCCACTACCAGGACGTGTACCAGACGAGCGGGTTTCAAACTCGCGCTTGAATCGCCCGTCATGCCAGGGGCTCGCTCCAGTACGGGAAGGGACCTAGTGGGTCTCACCCTCGCCTCCGCGCCGTCCGTCTCGTTGGATGGGTGGGCTTGGAGGGGCAGCCGGATTATGACGGTCGTCCCTTTGCCAACTTCGCTCTCGATTTCAATGGTTCCCTCATGCCGCTGCACGATGCCATAAACCATCGCCAGGCCCATTCCGGTACCCTCTGCGCCCTTGGTGCTGAAGAATGGTTCCAGGCAACGCTCGCGGACCTCTTCGCTCATGCCTGTGCCAGTGTCGCTTAATTCAAGCACCACGTGTCCATCATCGCGGCGGGTGCGAATGGTGATGGTCCCGCCCTCCGGCATTGCGCCTACGGCGTTAAGGATCAAGTTGGTGAGCACCTCGCGTAACTGGGACTGGCTGCCGGACAATGGAGGCACTCCCTGCAAGTCGGTCTCCACGCTGATGCCAACGCCTTTCGCCTGTGCCTCGTCCTTCCACCTCGGCTGAGTAAGCAAAATGGCCTCTCCCACAAGCTCGTCGATATTGACGGGTGTAAACGTCTCGCTTTCATCTCGATTACGGTAGAACTCGCGCATGCGAGTGACGACCGCCGCCCCGTCTTGGGCAGCCATGTTGATCATGCGAAGATAACGTGTGACGGTCTGTCGGTCCTCCAACGCCTCGGGGCGGGTGAGCAGCAGATCAGAAAAGCCCAAGATAGGGCTCAACGCGTTGTTAAAGTCATGGGCAACACCGCTTGCCATCTGTCCCAGAGCATGTAGACGTTCCTGCTGGATGACTTGCTGCTGCGTTCGCTGCAATTCGGTGAGGGCTTGTTCCAAGTGGCGGTTGCTCCACCGCAGCGCTTCCTCGGCCCGCTTCCGTTCCCGCCGGACCTCCGCTTCACGTAGCTCGCGTTCAACGGCCGGGGCAAGCCGAGCCAGATTGCCTTTCATGAGATAGTCGTGGGCACCGGCTTTCATCGCTTCCACTGCCACATCCTCGCCTATTTTGCCTGAGACGATGATAAAGGGCAGGTCCAGACCACTCTGCTGCAACAGCTTCAATGCTTCAAGCCCGCTGAAATATGGCAGGGCATAATCTGCAATAATGATATCCCATGCCTGGTTCTCGAGCGCGGCAGCCATGGCTTCGCCTGTCTCGACCCGTTCCCATTCCACTTCGTAGTCGTTGCGCTGGAGTTCACGCACCAAAAGCAAGGCGTCATCTTCCGAATCCTCAACTATTAGTACTCTAAGCGCTTTACCCATCTCTGCCCCTCCTCAAGCCGGCGGCGGTTCATTCAACAGGAGCCAGTACAACCCCAGTTGCTTGACCGCTTCACTGAACTGTACGAAGTCCACCGGTTTCTGAACGTAGCTGTTGGCGCCTAGCTTGTAGCCATTGA
>JAZGDP010000218.1:0-3934 GCA_036477885.1 Dehalococcoidia bacterium | reverse complement strand
AAGACATAAGAGAGGTGCTGGGTGAGAGAAGGATAGCCGTATGCAGAGAACTCACCAAGCTTTACGAAGAGGTGTTTAGAGGCACGCCTTCTGGGGCGATAGAGCATTTTGCACAGCCCAAGGGCGAATTCACCCTGGTGATCGAGGGAAGGGCAGAGGAAAGGAAAAGGGCAGACCCTCGGGCATTAAAGGAGGCCCTCATGGCATTGAAGAGGCAGGGCAGAGCCCCTCAAGAAGCGGTGGCCCAAATAGCCAAAGCCACGGGCGTCCCCAAGAGAGAGGTGTATAAAGCATGGACTCAATTGCCTTAGCTAGCCCATCTCTCCCACCTCCAATGGCCTGAAGCGATTGGTGCCTAGGAGCAATTGTGGTATTATACACAAGTCGCCAACTTGAGGAGCTTCTATGTCGGAAAGGATACTAGTGGCAGTGGCCTGGCCCTATGCCAACGGCCCCCTTCACCTGGGGCACCTGGCGGGGGCATATCTACCTGCCGACATCTTCGCTAGATATCATAGGGCCAAGGGCAACGAAGTCCTAATGGTCTCGGGTAGCGACCAGCACGGGACACCCATCACCCTCCGGGCCGAGCAAGAGGGTATAGCCCCTCAAGAGGTGGTAAACCGTTACCACAACCTATTCCTCCAATCCTGGGAGAAGATGGGGATCACCTTCGATCTGTTCACCACCACTGGCACCGCCAACCATGCTGCTGTTGTTCACGACATCTTTAAATCCCTATGGGATCAAGACTATATCTACAAGGGCAGTATGTCCCTACCCTACTGTCACACCTGCAAACGGTTCCTCCCCGATAGATATGTAACGGGCACCTGCCCCTTCTGCGCTTCCAAGAGCGCTCGGGGGGACCAGTGCGATAATTGCAACAAGCCCCTCAGCCCCCTAGACCTAGGCGATCTGCGATGCCGAATATGCGGGAGCGCCCCGGAGATAAGGGACTCGGAACATCTCTTCCTGCGGCTGAGCGCCTTTGAAGAGAAGCTCTTAGCCTGGGTGAAGCAGCAGACCCACTGGCGGTCCAACGTCCTCAACTTCACCATCAATTTCATATCGGAAGGCCTCAAGGACAGGGCCATAACTAGAGACTTAGACTGGGGGGTGCCGGTACCGCTGCCTGGGTTCGAAGATAAGAGGATCTATGTATGGTTCGAGGCGGTAATAGGTTATCTCTCCGCCAGCATAGAGTGGGCCAAGGCCCAGGGCGATGAGGAAAGATGGCGGGACTTCTGGCATGGGGAGGCCAAGACCTATTACTTCATAGGCAAAGACAACATACCCTTCCACGCCATAATCTGGCCCGCCATGCTCATGGGATATGGGAACCTCAACCTGCCCTGTGACATACCCGCCAACGAGTTCTTAACCCTGGAGGGCAGGCAATTATCCACCAGCCGTAACTGGGCCGTGTGGCTCCCCGATTATCTGGAGCGTTACGAGCCGGACCCACTACGCTACTACCTGTCGGCGGCCATGCCCGAGACAGCCGATGCCAATTTCTCTTGGCGGGAATTCCTCAGACGCAATAACGATGAGCTGGTGGCTACCTATGGAAACCTGGTCCACCGGGTATTAAGCTTCACCTATCGTAGCTTCGAGGGTCGAGTCCCCACCCCCGGGGAGCTGGATGCCGTTAACTCCACCCTCATGGCCAAGATCGAGGCAACCTTCGAGGAAGTGGATAAACTTTTATACGGCTGCCATCTAAAGGAGGCCATCAGAAAAGCTATGACGCTGGCTCAGGAGGCCAATCGCTACATCGATGAGAAGGCGCCCTGGAAGGCTATCAAGGAAAACCCCCAAGACTGCGCCACCACCCTGTGGTGCGCCATCGCCGTAATATCCGGCCTCAAGACCATCTTATACCCCTTCTTGCCCTTCGGCTCGGCTAAGCTTCACCGTTTGCTGGGCTTCAATTCTACCCACCCATTAGAGCGTTGGGAGTTGGTATATCCATCTCCCGGCCAGAGCCTAGAAGAGCCGAAACCTATTTTTACTAAGCTGGACGAAGGTATAGTGGAGGAGGAGACGAAGCGTCTGGAGGGTAGCTTGCGATCCGGAGATTAACTCTGGAGCGGGATTAAGGTGAAGACAGAAGTCATTTATCAACCGATACTGGAGGAGCTCCATCAGGTGGAGAAAAGCCTTAAGAGCATCGCCCAGGTGGAGTTTATCTCCCTGCGCGAGCTTTTGGGCCATACCTTAAACAGCAGTGGCAAAAGGACTCGGCCCGCTATCACCCTTCTGTCATCCAAATTCCACGCCCACGACCCCACCCTGCCTATTCTAATGGCTACGGCGGTGGAGCTTCTCCATCTGGCCAGCCTTATCCACGACGACACAGTGGATGGTGCCTCTACTCGTCGAGGCCGCCCCACCATCAATAGCAAATGGGGCGATAATATCGCCGTCCTCCTGGGGGACTACGCATTCGCCAAATCCGCCACCTTGGTGTGCGACACCAATAACGTAAGGGTCATACGCCTCTTTGCTCAGACTATCATGTCCCTGTCCAGCGGCGAGCTGAAAGAGCAATTTCATGCCTACGACTGGACGCTGACTCGACAGCAGTATTGGGATAGGATATACGATAAGACCGCTTCCCTCTTCACCACCGCCGCCGAGTCCGGCGCTATCCTGAGCGGTGGGTCGGAGCCCTTTATACAGTCTATGAGAACCTACGGCGAAAAACTGGGCATGGCTTTTCAAATAGTGGACGATATACTGGATTTTCAGGGCACCGAGAAGAAGGTGGGGAAACCGGTGGGCAGCGACTTAATCCAGGGCACCCTTACCTTGCCCTCCCTGCTGTTGATGGAGCACTATCCCAAAGACAACTCCATTAAAGACATATTTCAAAATCGGGACAGGGAGGCTAATCTGAAAAAGGCCATCGAGATGATTAACGACTCCTCTATCATCTCCGAGGCCTATTCCATAGCTGCCCGATTCTGCGACGAGGCCCGTGAGTTGATAAAGGACCTGCCTGAAAACGCCTATTCCCGCTCCCTGGCGGAGCTATCGGGCTACGTTCTGGAGCGCAATAAGTAAACCTCTCTTTATCCCGCTTGCTAGACAGGCACCCGAGGGCGGGCTTCGTCGTGAGCAGTTCGTCCTGAGCTCACTGTCGAAGGGCTCAGCCGAACGGCGGGTGGGATAAATACGTTAAGGATAAGCCTATTTACGGGATTGCCTTCCTAGAATAAGTTCTGTATGGAGTCCGCCAACACTTACGTTTGCTTTCCCCATCAATCACCTTACGTTTCGTTAAACGCCGGTTTCTTTTAGGGGAGCTAAGAGGTCCTATCCCAAGCTATCTCCCCTCCAGCGATGGTCATTTCAATCTTAATGGACTTTATCTCCTCAGGAAAAACGGCTAAGGGATCATTATCCAGCACCACCAAGTCCGCCAGCTTCCCCACTGATATGGAGCCTTTGAGATCCTCCTCGAAGGAGGCATAGGCCCCCGCCCCAGTATACATGCGAAGGACATCTATTGGTTGCACCGCTTCTGATGGTTGAAGGGCATCACCAGCTTCCGACCTGCGGGTTATAGCGGCGTAAATGCCCATCAGGGGACCGGGGGGCACCACGGGGCAGTCGGAGCTGGCGGCCAGTCCCACCCCACCGCTGAGCAGGGACTTGAGGGGATAAAGCCAGGGGTGCTTCTCCCGGGGCACCTGAGTCATATAACGCTCGCCGCTGTAATAGAGGAATGAGGGCTGAGTAACCACCAATGCCTCCAGGCTCCTCAATCGCTCCAGAAGGGGAGGAGGACATAGGGAACAGTGCTCGATACGATGGCGGCGATGGGGATGGGTGGATTTTTGGCTGGCGTGTTCCAAGGCGGAAATTGCCGCTTCCACCTCCTCTTCCTCCACGGCATGAAGGGCTACTTGAAAACCAGCCTCTTGCC
>JAZGDP010000217.1:0-5101 GCA_036477885.1 Dehalococcoidia bacterium | reverse complement strand
ACATGGAGACCCATGTGATAGTAGGCAACATCTCCCGAATTCAAAACCTCCTTAAAAGTGTGGAGGAGGCAGGTATAAAGGTGAAAGGCCTGGTCCTGGAGCCTTTGGCCAGCAGCGAAGCGGTGCTTACTAAAGAAGAGATGCAGTCGGGTATAGTCTTAGCCGATATAGGAGGAGGCTCTACCGATGTAGCCAGCTTCAAGGACGGTAGTATCTGGCAAACCACCGTGTTAGCCGTGGCTGGCAACCATATTACTAACGATATAGCTACATGCCTGGATACCCCCTTCCGAAGCGCTGAGAACCTCAAGGTCCAGTACGGCCACGCCTTACCCGAAGCCGTGGATCCCAATGAGGAGCTAGAAATAGAGAGCTTCAGCGACAGAAACGTTCGCCGTATTAAACGACGGGAATTGTGCGAAATCATTAGAGCCAGGGTACAGGAAACCCTGCTCATCATAGGCCAGAGGATCAAGCAAGGAGGAGGTCTAAACGCCTTCCCTCCCTACGGGCTGGTCATAACCGGCGGCACAGCCAGTCTGCCCGGGATAGCTGAGCTTGCACAGAAAATACTCCATACCTCTGTTAGAGTGGGGATCCCTATGGGCATTCCCGGCTTAGACTCCTCCCTAAGCAATCCAGCTTTTGCTACCAGCATGGGCATTCTCCTATGGAAGCTAACCCACGAGGATGCAGAACAAAAGATGGACCAGATGGGGTTTCGCAACTATTTCAATCAATTTAACGAGCAGGTCCTTTCTCGAATGAAGCAGCCCCAAACAATATCTCCCATGAATTTGAAAAAAAGCACCAAACCTCAAGTCATACGGGCAACCTAAAGAAAGGAGAGGATATCATGTCGATAGATAACATCAACGATTCCATGGCTCGTATTAAAGTCATCGGTGTCGGCGGCGGCGGAAACAACGCCATCACCCGAATGCTACAGGAGAGGATCCAGGGAGTTCAGCTTATCTGTGTAAACACCGACGCTCAAGCCCTAATGAAAACGGAGGCGCCCCTACGCATTCGCATCGGCGATAATTTAACCAGGGGACTAGGGGTTGGCGGCAACCCTGAGCTGGGCAGGGCCTCCGCAGAGGAGAGTCGCGATGAGCTTCTCGAGCAAATCAAAGGCTCCGATATGGTATTCATCGCCGCAGGCATGGGCGGCGGCACCGGCACAGGAGCGGCTCCCGTCATCGCCGAGCTAATTAAGGAGACCGGCGCCCTAACAGTGGCAGTGGTAACCAAGCCCTTCGCCTTTGAGGGTACCAAGCGAGCTGCGGTGGCAAGACAAGGCTTACAATGGCTAAAAGATAAGGTGGACACCCTGCTTGTCATACCCAACGATCGCCTCATGGACCTCTGTGACCAGCAGGTCTCAGTGAACGAGGCTTTTAAGATGGCCGACGACGTGCTGCGCCAGGGTATCCAGGCCATCTCCGATGTCATCACTGTGCCCGGGGAGATAAACCTGGATTTCGCCGATGTAAAGGCCATAATGAGTAACGCTGGCACCGCCTTAATGGCCATCGGCATTGGCACCGGCGAGTCCCGGGCCACCGATGCCGCCCGTTCTGCCCTCAACAGCCCCCTTATGGACGTCTCCATCGACGGAGCCACAGGAGTCCTCTTCAACATCACCGGTGGCAACGACCTCACCCTCAACGAGGTAAACGAGGCCGCCGAGCTTATCTCTAAGTCCGTAGACCCCGAGGCTGAGAAGATCTTTGGAGTGGTCACCGATCCCGATATGGACGGCGAGGTGAAGATAACCATCATAGCCACCGGCCTGTACTCTCCCGGGGATGAGGACCTCTACGAAGAGGATGAGACCCAGCTTCCCATGTTCGATAAGTTAGACGGTAAAGAGGAAGAGAATTTAGACCTGCCCCCATTTATCCGCCGCTCCATGCAGAAAAAAGACGGGCACTCAGTTAGATAAAGGGCACGCTTACGGAGGTAAAATAGTAAAACTTATGCTTAAACCCCTTGACAAAGGCTTTATATAGTAATAAAATCGCTGTGCAGCACAAGATATTGTGTTTTAAAAATCTTTAATCATCATGAATTGTCCTTATTGCAGTCATCCGGATTCCAGGGTTGTCGACTCTCGCAGCGCCGATGAGGGGGTGCGCCGTCGTCGTCAATGTATAAAGTGCGGCACCCGTTTCACCACCTATGAAAGGGTGCAGAGCACCGCCCTCATGGTGGTCAAAGCAGACGGTCGCCGCGAGGAGTTTAACCCTGAGAAGCTGATGACGGGGCTACGTAAAGCCTGCGCTAAGAGACCATTACCCATGGGAACCCTGGACAAAGTGGTGGTAGAGATCGAGACGGCGCTACAAAGACTAGGACGGGCCGAGATACCCAGCTCCCTCATCGGAGAGCGGGTCATGGAGAAGCTAAAGAGCCTTGATCGTATAGCTTACATACGCTTCGCCAGCGTATATCGTGAGTTCGCTGATATCGAAAGATTTAAGCATGAGGTGGACTCCCTGCTGGAGGCTAAAGAAGGAGTTCAGCAGCCCAGCGCTCAACTGCCCCTGTTGATGGACGAATCACCCGGCCCCATACCCAAAAGAAGAAGGGGCAGGCCGAGGCGACGAGAAGGTGCTCTCATATCGCCCAACGGCTACACCATGGAGAAGAAAAGGAATTAGAAAGAGGAAATGTCGGTGGACAAGGGATCTCGCACAGCACGAAAAAGACATATTAAGGAGAAGGCCCTCCCAGGCATATACAACCAGCCAGAGGGGGAGTCAGACGCCGATCTAACATTGTCCCGCAACGCTTTGGCTGTCCTTCAGAGACGCTATCTGGCCAAAGACAGCGAGGGTAAGGTGATGGAGGCGCCCAAAGAGATGTTCCGAAGGGTGGCCCACAACCTGGCCCAGGGAGACCTATTCTATGATCCCAACGCCGATGTCAAAGCCACAGAGGAGGAGTTCTACCAGCTGATGTCCAGCCTGGATTTCCTCCCCAACTCCCCTACCATGATGAATGCAGGACGAGAGCTTCAGCAGCTTTCGGCCTGTTTTGTCCTACCCGTGGAGGACTCCATGGAGTCCATCTTCGAATCCGCTAAGCACACCGCCCTCATTCACAAGAGCGGAGGAGGCACCGGCTTCGCCTTCAGCAACCTCAGGCCCATGAGCGACCGGGTGGGCTCCACCGGAGGAGTGGCCAGCGGGCCAGTCTCCTTCATCCGAGTCTTCGACACCGCCACCGATGTGGTGAAACAGGGCGGAACCCGCCGCGGAGCCAACATGGGCATCCTAAATGTGAATCATCCTGACATCATGAGATTTATCCACTCCAAAGACGATGACGTATCCCTGCAGAACTTCAACATCTCCGTAGCAGTGACCGAGGCCTTCATGGAGACGGTGGAGAAGGGTGAGGATTACGACCTTATCAACCCCCACACCAAAAAAGCGATGGGAAAGCTCAACGCCCGAAGGGTGTTCGACGACATGGTGGAGAGCGCCTGGAGGACGGGGGATCCAGGGATCATATTCATCGACCGCATGAACGATGCCCGCTCCAACCCCGTGCCAAAGCGAGGCCCCATTCAGGCCACCAACCCCTGTGGAGAGCAGCCTCTCTATCCCTACGACTCCTGCAACCTGGGGTCTATAAACCTGGCCAACTTCGTGAAGGAGGGGCCCACCATCGATTGGGAACGACTGAGTAAGACGGTGGGGCTATGTATCCACCTCCTGGATAACGTCATCGATATGAATCGATACCCCATCCCCCAAATAGAGGAGACCTCGAAAAACGTACGGCGCATCGGCCTGGGTGTAATGGGCTGGGCTGACCTGCTTATCCTAATGGGAGTGCCCTACGACTCTCAGGAGGCGCTGGATCTGGGCGAGAAGATGATGGAGTTCATCAATAGCGCCGCTGCAGATGCCTCAGAAGAGCTGGCTGGTATCAGGGGAAACTTCCCGGACTGGGAGGGCTCGGTCTATGATCCCCAGGGGCCCTTGGGGCCACGACCACTGCGGAACTCCACCAGGACCACCATAGCCCCAACGGGCACCATTAGCATCATCGCCAACTGTTCCAGCGGCATCGAGCCCCTCTTCGCCTTGAGCTACGTGCGCAATGTCATGGACAATACCCGCTTAATAGAGGTAAACCCCTATTTTGAGGAGACAGCCAAGAGGGAGGGGTTCTACAGCGAGGAGCTGATGGCAAAGCTGGCCCAGCGAGGCAGCGTGAAGGGATTAGACGAGGTGCCCCAATGGGTACAGCGGCTATTCGTAACCTCCCATGACCTCTCTCCGGATTGGCACGTGAAGATGCAAGTGGCCTTCCAGAAACACACCGATAATGCCGTATCCAAGACGGTCAACTTCCCTAACCACGCCACGGTGGAGGATGTGCGCCGAGTGTACATGTTGGCCTATCGAGAGGGCTGCAAGGGTGTCACTATCTACAGGGATGGCAGCAAAAGCACCCAGGTCCTCAGCACCGGTCAAACGGAGAGTAAAAGAGACAATGAAGAGGAAGTCAAAGCTTATTCAGCTTCCTCCATCACACCTCGCAAGAGACCCTCGATGATAAACGGGGTTACCGAACGAGTACGCACAGGCCACGGCAACATGTATGTAACCATCAACTTTGATGACAGAGAGCAACCCTTTGAAGTGTTCTCCACCTTGGGCAAGGCCGGCGGTTGCGACTCAGCCCAACTGGAGGCCATCTCTCGTCTCATATCCCTGGCCCTGCGCTCCGGCATCGACGCAACCCAGATAGTGGAGCAGTTGAGGGGTATCACCTGCTGCCCCTCCTGGGACGAGGGAACCCTGGTGCGCTCGGCCCCCGATGCGGTGGCTCTGGCTTTGAGCCGCAGGGTGCTGCTCCAGCGAAAAGGCGTTAGTCCTGAGACATCGTCGAAACGCTCAGTCGAATCCCTCACCGCAGACCATGAAGAGACCGAGAGTGAAGGGCCATTTGTAGCCTTTCAACCAGGCCTCTTTGTGGACGATTCTATTGATGGCAATACAAACCCGGGCCATTCAGAAATAAACGACGGTAAGATCATAAACTTGAGAAGCCGCTGCCCCGAGTGCGCCACCCCCCTGGT